>DLEF01000007.1 GCA_002481545.1 Cyanobacteria bacterium UBA7753
AAAGGCAATTTTTTCATGAGTATATACTTTATATATATGTAAATAATAAATACAAAATTATAGAGAGCGAGTTTTAAGAAATGCAAGGATTATTCAAATACTTCCATTTATCACCTATTGATGATACAACTGATGACTGTGAAAAAAGTCTTGAGAATTTAAAAAGAATCAGATCAACTTTTCCGCCGGTCGAAAACAAAAAAAATGCTTTGGTTATAAATTTAAAAGCATAGAAAAAAGAATTAAATTATAAAGCTCAATTAAATCTTAAACTTACTCTCTCAAACAACTTTAATTATGCCTTTTCTTCGAATGTTAAGAAATATTAATTTCATGCATTCAAAAAAGGCAATTTTTTTATGATTATATACTTTATATATATGTAAATAAGATAAACAAAATTATAGAGAGCGAGAATAAAGAATGCAAGGACTATTCAAATTCAGTCGTTGGATGACTTCCAATGATTCTAATTCTGATATAAAAAATAATATGAGCAGACTGGCAAAGATAAGAATGACATATCCGCCTGTAGAAGACGCCTCTAGCAAGTTTAGCATCAATTTGAAAGCATAATATAAGATATAATAAACACTAAAAAAGAACCTGCGAGAATAATCTCACAGGTTCTTTCTATATCTTAACTTTTAAGACTTACTTTTCTTGGAAAGTAACCTTAACAGTTTCTTTTGGATTCAAAGATGTATTGTTTGAATATCCAGGAGCGAATAAGTATCTTACTTCGTCTAAGATTTCATAACCTACACCAAATACACCGCCGGTTGCGTTTTCAACAGTGTTCCATACTAACTTACCAGCAGTTACGAATGAATTACCGAAGCTCTTCAAACCAGCAACAGGTTGTAAGCTGAACTTATCAACCAAAGTGTTTGATAAACGATCACCATATTCTTCAACAGCGTTAGATGCTAAGTTGCATTCTTGACCAACTGTTCTGCCTGCAACACCTAAGATTCTGCCTGCGCAAGAAAGAGGAGCACCAACTACTCTTGCTACGAAGTTAGGATCTTTAGTATCTTGAGCAGCTGCTTCAACAACTACATCAGGTAATGCTGTAACTGTGTCGCCATCAACAACTTCTTTGAATTGAACTTTGATGTAACCAGGGTTCTTAACGCCAGGTCTAACGACTTCAGAAACAATACCTCTAACTTTAGCACCTGCCGGATAAGTCTTTCCACCTATTGTAGCAGGTTCAACCAACTTAGCTGTGAATCTGTCACCTGCGTTAGAAACTCTTGCAGACAATCTGTCTTCAAACTTAACTAACATAGATGAAGTAGCGTAAGCTGATTCAACTTTAACTGCGTTTGTAGCAGCTTGAGGATTTTTCTTCAAGTATTCTGATAAAGCACCTACCAAGTAAGTAACTTGTTCTTTTGACAAGTATTGGTTGTTGATAAGAGCAGCTTCATCAGGGACAGCGTCCAAAATACCTGTAGCCAAAACTTCGTTAGTTGCAGCATAAGCCCAAGTAGGGATATGTTGGATAGTCTTGCCGTTGTAAGCAGGAACGTTCTTAGTTGTAGGAACGTCGAAGATTTTAGCTAAAGTACAGAATACTTCTGCCTTAGTAACTCTTTGTTCAGGCTTGAATGACTTGTCAGGATAACCAATCATGATATCAGCAGATAAAGCTCTGTCGATAGCATCCTTAGCCCAGTAAGAAGTAGGAACATCGGTATACTTATCAGCAGTCTTAACTTCTGCTAATTCCAAACCGTCAGAAATAGTTTGAGCCAATTCACTTCTTAATACAGGTGATTTAATGCTCCATGAACTGCCGTTTGCGTTAGCAGCCAATTTTTCCATTTCTTTCTTAGCGAAAGTTTGAACAAGTACATTGTCCTTGCCTGTGATAGTCTTTGCATTGTCAGCCTTAGTAATTTTACCGCCAACGATTTTGTCGGAATTTGCACCGACTTGTACTTGAGCTTCTGAGCCGAACAATGTCGGATGTGCATATGATTGGAACTGAGGAGCGTCAGCAGCCATCGCAGCAACACCAAATGCAGCTACAGAAACTAATGTTAATAATGTCTTTCTCATACTTTTCTCCTTTATACATAAGAAATAACAATTTCAATTTTTTCGTCTCTCTCATCAATTATCCGAAAAATTGCATAAAATGTCAAGATAATTATTAACATGTGTAATATAAGCGCAGTACAAATTTGAAACGGTTGGAACATGTATTTTTTTAGATAAAAATGTCTTAATTTTCCATGATTAAAATTTCTTATTTTATGGTTTGGGAAATGAGGATAATTATATCTGTTGAGATACTAAGACAGGAAGGCAGGGGGAAATGTATTTCCGCGCTACCGGATTACGCATTAACAAAATATGTAGGTCGGCATTACTATGCCAACAAAAATTAAAGCTGCATTCGGATTGTCGGATTGGTAAATCCGACCTACTTACTAGGGCAGTAAGGCTCTAAGGCACTAAGAAACCGCTCCGCGGATAATATAAAGTATAAAACTTGTTTGATAAACCGATTTTTGATAAAATTGAGGTATGAAAAAAGATGAGCGTAAATCCAGAACGACAAAACTTAGACTTATCGAATTTTCGATATGGCTTGTTATATTTCTCATTTTAGGCGGTCTGGTTGCACTCGGGGTAAACTATTACCACGAAACTTATGAATCTCATAATATATACATGCCTGACGTTGACGGCTTGATTGTCGGCTCTCCCGTATATATGATGGGAGTAAACATAGGGCATATAACAAAGATTAAAATAATTGGCGAAGACGAAATAAGAGTAAGGTTTAAAGTCCTCGACAGAGATATCCATATTCCGCAAGGTACAATCGCCACTGTAGACTTTAGCGGGCTTGGCGGTTCCAAATCACTTGTACTGTACCCGCCTGATTCTGACAGAGATGTCCCGCCCGAGAGGTTAACCAACAATACCGACTACATCATGGTCGAACGTCCTAGAAGACTTAGAGACTCATATGTCTTATTGTATGAAATGTACAACACAATCATGGATATGATATATACAGTCTCGGCGTTTGCTAACGATATCAAATTCGTCGAACTGCCTGACAACAATAATAATGATTCCATTGATGACTCCGATTTGCAAACTTTCTTGAAGTTCTACAACGGGATTTTAGATTCATCAATGGATAATATGAAAAGATTAAGAAGTGCAATAGAAAGAGAATAAAGGAGCTTAAAGTCATGAATGAAGATAAAGTAAGAATAATCAGAAACCCTGTTATTTGTCAGAGTTTATGTACAATGAGAAACAAAGATACCGACAGCCAAGGTGTCAGAATTGCGGCAAGAAAGATTACAAGAGTTTTGCTGTATGAGGCTTCAAAGAATTTACCGCTCGTAGAAAAAGAGATTGAAACCCCTATCACAAAATGCACCGTTAAAGATATCGCAAACGATATCAAAATAATTATTTCACCGATATTGAGAGCGGGGCTTATCTTTACGGATGAGGCAATAGACATCCTGCCTGATGCCTGCATAAGACACATCGGTATGTACCGTGACGAAAAGACACTAAAACCTGTCTGGTACTATAACAAGGTACCTATGGCAACACCGAACCCTGAAAAATTCTATGTCTATATTACGGATCCGATGCTTGCAACAGGAAACTCAATGTTAGAGGCAATAAGACTTTATGCGGAAAAGAATATTCCGATTGAGAATATAAAATGTATCTGTATAATCTCCGCTCCGCAAGGTATAGAACTCATACAAAAGGAATTTCCTGATATCGAGATTATAACCGCATCTATCGATGAACGTCTAAACGAAAAAGGTTATATTATCCCGGGCATGGGTGATGCAGGCGACAGAATATTCAATACTGTTGCCGAATAAAACAATTATATACAACGAATTTAAAAGGTAAGCTTTTTGCCGTTAACAATAAACGCAACGAGTTTGCCTTTTATATTTCTGATTGTTTCCTGAATATAATTACTATCAGGGCTCGTTTTAGAGGTGTATACAATTTTCCTGTGCTCAAATGAGTCTTTATTTTCCTTTGTTATAACCCTTGTATATTCCTGCGTTTTACTTTTATAATATTCAGTGGTTTTGTTTGGAGCATAAGTGAATTTTTGTACATCCAACGGATTACCGTTATTATCAAAATGTTCTACTTTCAAATATTTTCCGCTGTTTTCGTCAATTTCGGAATTTGATAACAACACCCCGTTATCGGAATATTCTCTTTTTGATTGGATATTATTATTTCTTGTTATTATTGTTCTGTTTCCAAAATTAATGCTGTTGATTTTCATTATTATATTATGCCTTCCTAAATATAATATCATAATAAATTTATTTATAACTCGTTAGCGTAACAAATCCGTAACATGTTTTGCATGAATAGCAATTTTTGCGCTTAATTTTACTTTATTAAAGTAAGGTAAGGTTAATGGTTAGTTTTAGTAGTTTAAATTTCAATAACGTAGGTATACCAAATCCTGTTGCAGCGACATCAGGAACACTGGTTGACGTTTATAATGACCTTTCCGAAAAAAAAGATAATTATATAGCAGTAACCCTTGCCAATGACAGTAAAACAGATGAGAGAGCAAGCGCAACAAAAATCGGTGCAGCCGGTTCATTTGTTATCGGCGCCGCAAAACTTGCGATAAATATAGCAAGAAAGGGCAAAACATACAAAAATCCGGTATTGGATTGGTTTATGAACGGTGCTAATTTCTATATGAAATGGGCAAATAAACTCAATCTAGGAAGAAGTCCTATCGTAAACAAATATTTAGGTGCCGCGGCATACATAGCCAGTGCAACAACTATAGGTGCAGGACTCGGCTATGGCATCGACAAATACGCGACCGCTATGAACACCAAAGTGGACGGGAAAATATCTCACGTTCAATCAGGCGTAAACGGCTCTTGGATTCAATCAGGGCTCAAGTCTCTTGTCGCAACCGATGAAGGGAAACAGATAATCAAAGATTCCATTCACAAAAATGATGATGACAGTGTAACCGTCAAATTCAACGGAATAAACAAAGACTATAACATCACTAAAAAAGAACTCAACGACGCAAGCCGTTCTTATGTAACATACAAAAGCGCAGACGGTCAAACCGTTACCGGATTTAAGAAAAAATACTCAAAAGGTGACGGTGATGTCTTAGCGTTTGAAGTTGCTTTTGAAAAATATTGCAAAGACGTAAAAGACGGCAAAGTTGCGGAAGATGAAAACCTGCCTAAATCAATGTATACATTCTCAGACAAGGGAGATTTAATATTCACATCAGGAAAACCTCAACAACTGTATTATTTGCTTACGGGAAAACAAGCCACCAGAAACAACCCTGCCGAAAACAAAGACGCTTTGATGAGCATTTACGACAAAGAAAACCTTAAAAACTTCATTAACGATTACAAACTCCACCCGAACAACTACGCGGTAGAATTTACATTGAAAGATGAGAACAAAAACGACAAACAAAACCTTAAAATCTGCGATAAATTACACATTATGCACGCCGTAAAGAACGGAAGCCGTTATGCTGTTGAACACTTTGACGGAAAAACAGCAATCCTCACCAATGCCGACAAAACAAAAGATAAAATGATTGTTCCTTTGGACAACATCGAAAAATACATCGCAGAAGCTAACTATATCGACCTTACAAAACAAAATTAGTAAAAAACTTAGTTAATCTTTTAATAATATTTTTACTTACAATTTATTAAAAATGTGCTATAATATTTTTGTAGGGCAGTCGGGCATTGCCTTTTATATAGTAAAACTCTAATTATGCACGACAACATTCAACTGACCAAATGGTGTAGAAAGGAGGGAGCTATATGAATCTACAATGGCGTGAAATTGCAAAAGGTGCCCTTTGGCTGATTGGGCACCTTTGCATTTATGTTTCACAAAATCTGTAGGGACTGACCGGACACCTTCGCAGGGTGTCCCCCTACATTTTTATTATAACTTACTTTTTTGTTTTTTCAAGTGGGCACATAATAAAATTCTAAAATTTCTTCAAGTGAGCGTAGCTTGCATCCATAGCTTTTTTACCCATTTTCCCAAAATCAATGGTGTACATTGTGCTGTCACCGATTTGGGTTACATCCAAGATATGCCCTATCCCTAATTTTTCGTGGAAAACACGCTCTCCGACATTGAAGAAATAATCAATCGGTGCGGATTTTTCCAGTGCTTTTTGTTTTTCCGCCTCTTGTTGTTTGGCTTTTTTGAGCCTTGCCTCTTCAAGTCTGCGTTTCATAGGGTTATTCTCTAAGATAGCCTTAGTTCTTTCTTCATCACGTTTTCTGTTCTCTGCGGATTTTATCACAATAGCCCTTTGAGGAGTTCTGTTTGTGTGTATTCTCTGCGGGTTCCCCAGTTTCTTCGCGCCCGAAGATATAGTTCTTTCATTATCATAATATCCCGAGTGACGCTGCGGATTACCCAGTTTTTTAGCGCCTTTTGAGATTGTATTTGTACCCGAATATGATGAAGAATAACTGCCTCCGTCACTTCTTGATTTAATACTCTTAACGGCGTTAGAGAAGGTTCTGCCCGTTGCGTGTCCCGTAGACGCTACGGATTCTATGAGTTCATAAGGTATTTCGCTTATAAATCTGCTCGGGCTGTAATACTTATATTCACCCCACATCTGTCTGCGCTTTGCACTCGTGATATAGAGTTTTTCCTCCGCTCTTGTTACCCCTACGTACATCAGTCGGCGTTCTTCCTCAAGCCCCGTTTTGTCCATGGAACTTCTGCTGCTCGGGAATATACCTTCATCGAGCCCCGCCATAAACACAATAGGGAACTCCAACCCTTTTGCCGAGTGCAATGTCATAAGGGTGACGGTATTAGATACCTCTTCCATATTATCCAAATCGGATACCAAAGATACCTGTGATAAGAACTCACCCAAAATATTATCGGGTTCATCAGGCGTAAACTCGCTCGCAACGTTTACAAGCTCCTGCAGGTTCTCAATCCTCGATTGGTTCTCGGGAGTGTCCTCGGATTTCAATTCGTTTATATATCCCGTCTTTTCTAAGATAAGACTTAAAAACTCGTGCAAAGGATATCTGTTTTGTACGGCTTGGAAATTCTCAATAAGTTTTACAAAATCCTGCAGTTTAACCTTCGTTCTCGGCTGGATATTTTCTTCCTCGTCAAGTCTCAATATAGCCTGATAAAGGCTCAAATCATTTTCATCAGCGAATGTTTGCAGGTGTCTGATTGTTGTATCGCCGATTGAACGTCTCGGAACGTTTATAATACGTTTCAAACTCTGGGAATCGTTCGGATTATAAATAAGTTTCAGATACGCAATTGCATCTTTGATTTCTTTTCTGTCATAGAATTTCAGCCCGCCATAGATTTTATACGGAATGCCGAGTGATATGCAAGCTTCTTCTAAAGACCTTGATTGAGCGTTCGTCCTATATAGTATCGCGAATTGATTATAGTTTGCGGAAGTGGATTTTATGGTGGAGGCTATAAAGTTAGCCTCATCAGCATCATCATCCGCCTCATAATAAGTAATCTTTTCTCCTTCGCCCTTATTGGAATACAAAACCTTATCGACACGCTGTTCGTTGTTTTCAATGACAGCGTTTGCGGCATTCAGAATTTTTGCGGTAGAACGGTAGTTTTGTTCAAGTTTTACCAGTTTACAGTTTTTAAAATCGTGCTGAAAATTAAGAATAATTCTAAAATCAGCACCACGCCAACTGTAAATAGACTGGTCTACATCACCTACAACGCATAATGAGCGTTCTTCGGGAACATCCTCCAAATCGTTTGTATAGAGTGCATGCACAAGGCTGTATTGCGCAGGGTTTGTGTCCTGAAACTCATCAACAAGGATGTGTTTAAATCTGTTATAATACTTTTCTCTGACTTCGGGATTTTGCTCCAAAAGTTTTACGCACAACATCAACATATCGTCAAAATCTATCGCGTTATTGTTATTGAGTGCGCTTTCATACAGATCATAGATTTGAGAAATTCTCTGTGATTTAAAATCACGCGCAAATGTTGCAAATGTATACGCATCCTGCATTTTGTTCTTTGAATTTGAAATAGCGGATTTGACGTATTTAGGCTGATACATTTTTTCATCAAGATTTAATTTTTTGATAGCCTGTTTAATAACCGCCAAAGAATCCTGTTCATCATAAATGGTAAAGTTTTTGTCCAGTTTTTTGCCTGATTGGAACTGATATTTGTCTATATCCTGTCTTAAAATTCTTCCGCAGATACTGTGGAAAGTACCTACCCACATATATTTGACGACATGTTCGCCCAATATATTAGAAAGACGTTCTTTCATCTCTTTTGCAGCCTTGTTCGTAAACGTAACCGCGAGGATATTACGAGGATTTACGCCGTTTTCTATCATATAAGCTATACGGGTAGTCAAGACTTTTGTCTTTCCGCTACCTGCACCTGCCAAAATTAATAAAGGTCCTTTAGTTGTTTTTACCGCACTCAATTGTTCTTTATTGAGATTTTCTAAGATATTTTCCGTGCCCACTTCCCAAAATCCGTTTTTTGTGATATTATAAACAGCATACACGAAAAGTACAGATAATGCAATTAGAAGGTGAAGGAATGACAGATATTATAAATATGGCAGATAATAATGAGGCACAACAACAAGGTTCAATCATGGTGCCTATAGATGATGATAAACCGGTTTCTACAGACGGTTCTCCGGATACGGTTGATGAACTCTCTATGGAATTGGCGACAATCAAGCAATCTGCCAAGAGAATAGCTATCATCGGTTCACGTAATTTGGCGATTACTCACCAACAAATGATTGAAACTTTAACAACGGCACTCGTTATGCAAGGTAATATCATCATTACATCAGGCGGTTCATACGGTACAAACGCAGCCGCTATCAGAGGTGCAATGAAATCTAACCCTGAAAAATTGAAGGTTATCTTACCTCAAACAATCGGACAACAGCCGAGTGACGTACAAAACCAACTTATCGGAGTTCCTAATATCATTGAACACGCAGACCGCGCAATGATGACTTTGGCTGACGCATCAAGAGTGTGTAACAGAGAAATCATTGACGACTGCAACCAATTGATTTGTTTCTTGTCTCACACGAGTAAAACACTTCAAACTGCAGTAGAATATGCGGAAGAAACTCATAAAGTTGTCACTATCTTCTATTTAGATTAGTTTTCGGCTTTATGTTTTTTATTTAGTATTCACAAATCATTATTGTTAGGAAGTCATTATGGGTAATAACAAAATAAAGCAATTAACAGGCAAAAACAGAACTGAATTTGAGACGGTTGCAAAAGAAATCATTGATAATGCGGACGTCGATTTATTCAAAGAGCTTGTTTCTCAAGACGATTTTTTGTTTGACTTCATAAAAAACAATGTTTCGCAAAGACTGGAAAAAGCTTGCAATCAGTCTAACTATAAGAATTTATTGAAGTTTTTGGATGTATATTCTCCGTCGTATGAAGATTTTATATCTTCAACCCTTGCACAATTCGGGGACGACGAAGTAACCGATATCATGTTGGATAAACTCAAAAACGGAACGTTATCCGAAAAGATTTATGCGGCAGGATATTTTTCATACAAAAATGACGCTCGCGCACTAAAGCTATTGAACGAATACGCATTCTGCGATGAATCGTCTTTATCCGAAAACTGCGCAAGAGCACTCGCAAAAGTCGGAAATGAAGAAGCTTTCAATACAGCGATAAAAATGCTTGAATCAGATGATGATTTTGAACAAATGATTGCGGCAAACTTCCTTGTAGCATACGGCGATAAAAGAGCGTTAAAACCGTTGTTCAAGGCAATGAAACAATCCAAGATGTCAGAGAATATCGCGGAATTAATCCCGTATTTGGCACCGCTCCCTGAAATGCTCGGAACGGAATATAACGATGATGCAATTCTTACTTATTGCTACATTGTAAACGGGCTTGTAGAACTTATACCTGTATCACAGATTATAGGTTTCCGTCTGTATGAGTTTACGGAAAAACTGATTAAGGGCTCCCCGTCAGGCGCATCTGCAGTAGCATTGTTTATTGCAAAAGAAAAATTCAATATGATAACAGAGAATGAAGAGTATCTGTTTGACGAAGATAAGAATACCAAAAACGAAGTTAACGATATCAAATTGTTATTGCACGATACGGATTTAACACCTTTGATATCCTTCCTGTATGAAGAATTGTATGAAGAAAGCGACTTTATATTCTTTGTACTGGATATAATCAGAGATGAGGCAAGCCTTGTATCACTTTTGAGCGGGAAAAATCAAACCGTAATACTGAAAGTTATGGAAATCTTAAAAGGACAAGGACTTTTAAAAGACGAATACAAGCAAATGGCACTGTCCAACATAAGCGACGAAAACATCAAGGAAGTCGCTTTAGCGATATAATTGGCAACTTATTTATTAGATTCTTCACTGACATCCGAACGGTTTAGCCCTGCAAATTCAATTTATAGCTCAGAATAACAATAAACATGCAAGTTCATAAGTCGAGACGCTGTAAGTCTTTTCGTTACTGTCATTCTGAGTACATGCGACACCGGCAAGTGCGAAGAATCTCAAAATAATTTTGTCCATTCTTAAATATCGCTGGTGCGGTAGTGACCGCACCCTACTTTACTAACAATATTATGCGGTTTTATTGGCTTTTGCCACGCAGCTGTATCGGGGATTTTCCGCCGAATTTGTTTCTGACTTTTATTGCACCCCAAGCCCTGTACATGCCGTTTTCATATGTAATGAGATAATATCCGCCCTCTGTTACGTACTCAATCTCCGCGTTCATATAGGTGTACTCTTCGGGCGGAGTGATAGCGTCTTCCGCGTATTTCTTCCTTAAAATTTCCTGAACTTTTTGTTCATATCTGACCTTACGTCTTTTGAAAACTTTTCGGTTTCTTTGATCCATCGGCTCCTGCTGACGCTCAACTTCTGCCTGATTTTGGGCGAGTTTGAATACAGGTATAACCGCAATGAGTTTGTGTGACTCTATCAACAGCAAAAATTCTTTGTTATCGGACAGAGCAAGCTCGTACATGCCAGGGGCTATATAGTTGCCCTGATAGTCATAGATATAATCCGCAATCCTCAAAACGGGCTCTTTCAAAGTCGAATGCTGATACCTGACAAGTGCGTCCTGCCCTTCCGTCAGACCTGACGGAATCCTCGGATATAAAAGAGTTTCATCTATTACTTTATAATTAGGAGGCAAATCGCCGTCGATTAACATTTTAAGAAATCCTTTCGATTAGTTTTTTTACGGATTTATCAATTTCTTTAAAGTCTTTGCCGAGTGCTGCCGTGTGTGCGGTAAAGATTAGTGACATATACTTATTTAATGATGTATTGTTCTCTTTCAAGTATAATCTTACACTTTCGCGCATTAGACGTTTCAATCGGTTACGTTTTACGGCGCGTTTGTGTGTCTTTTTACTGACCACAAAACCGATTTTGACGGGTTTATCAGTCTTATTTTCTTTACCGATATTTAAAGTTATTCCGCCCGAATGGCAAAAATTCTTTGTTTTATATGTAGCGATAAAAGCATATTTATTTTTTAAACGATTTATTTTCTTTAACATTTTAATCCCGCCAAGTCAGTATTAAATAATACTAAACGTTACCCGTTGAAGAGTTTCTGTCGTCTTCAAGCTGTTTCAATTGCTTCATATCGACTTTTTCATCCTGTGAATAATGAGAAACAGGCAAATCAATATCAATATTTACATCAGCATCAACCATTTCAACATCTTTTTTGTCATATTCGTGGATTTTGCCGTCTTCCAGTTTTACGGCAACCGTTCCGGTCAAGAACTTGATATAACATACTCTGCCAAGTCCGTCAGTTGTCATTACGGAGGAGCCTATCGGAGGCATACCCTTCGCGGCATTGATATAGTTTGAATATTCATAAGTCAGACAGCACAAAAGACGTCCGCATGTGCCCGAAATCTTTGTCGGAGATATTGGCATACCCTGATCTCTTGCGAGTTTAACGTTTATCGGCTCAAACTTACGTTTAAAAGTATTACAGCAGAACGGCTGTCCGCAAGGTCCTGCTCCCTCCATTATAGAGGTTTCGTCACGGACACCTATATGTCTTAAATCGATTCTTACACGTCTGAATGTCTGGGTTAAATCCTTCAAAAGTTCTCTGAAATCGACTCTCTCAGGCGCCGTATAATAAAACGTGATTTTGCGTCTGTCAAAAGTAATACGGCATTGAGTAAGGTTCATATTGAGTTTGTGTTTTCCTACCAATGCTTTACACTTGAAGAACGCCTCAACTTCTTCTTTTTTTATGTCCTCTAAGGTCTGCAAATCTCTTTGTGACATAACTCTGACAAAATCAAACGGTTTAGGTTTAGCCTTCGATTTTTCCCAAATTTTGGAAATTTCATGGTTCACAAGCACAACCTTCAAGGCTTCTTCTCCCTTTTCGGTGCGCGCAAGTATCATTTGACCATGTTCCAATTTTATATTGTCGGGAACATTCAAAGGATTAAAACTATTCTTTAAATAATAAACCGCATACTTCATCTCAACTATTATACTCTAATTTGCCCGCTGTGTCATCTTTTGTTTTTATCATATAAAACCCGATATCATTCTTATTATATTTTTTCAAAGAATTTAAGGATTTTATCAATAATTGAAGGCGGATTTACCAACAATTGAGATGCTCTGTCGTAATTTTCCATTACATAAGGATATCTCGGATCAATCTCTTTTAATCTGTCCATATAATCCATCATAATTACATAGTTTCCGATGCTTTCATTAAACTCGGCAAGTTTTTGCAATGCTCTTTTGTTCTTAGGATCTAAGTCTAGTAGTTTTTCGTAAAACTCGATTGATCTGTTTTTATCGGTCTTATCAAGTGTTTCCGCAATGATTTTTACAACATCAATATTCTTTTCATCAATCTGATGTGCAATCATATATTCATTCATTGCGACATCACTATCACCTTTCAGGCTGTTATATTTTGCCCAGTTTAAGTGTTCGTTGAGTTCGTCACCCTTCTTCTCATAAATAAGCGCTCTCATCTGATAAATCAATGGAGAATTAGGCGCGTATTTCGCAAACTCATCCACTTTTTCCATTGCTGTATCAAGCTCACCCGTTTGGTAATAATACTGTGCAATCAATGTGCAATAAGTCGGGTTTTTCTTATATTTATCATGCACTGACTCCAAAAGCTCAATAGCTTCTTCATTTCTGTCCAATTCCATTAAACTTCTTGCCTTCAATAAATCGTCATGCGTAAGCTCTAATGCCTTTTGCGGATTGTTTGTCTTAGAATAATACTTTGCAAGAGGTTCATCCAAACCTTCAAATCCGTTGTCTTTTGCCCTTTGTAATATTTCAACCGCACTTTCCGTAAAACCTGTTTTGTCATAAAGGTTAGCCAGTTTTAAATAAGTCTCTGACGTAGCCTCATCAGTATCGGATATTTTCAAATATTCATCGATTGCCTGATTATATTTGCCTGCCTGTTCATAAAGATTGGCTAACAAATATCTTGTATGAGCGGTTTTGTCGTCGTTTTCACCGTGCGCAATAGCCTTTTTAAAATCGTTCATTGCAAAATCAAACTGTTGTTCAAGAACATGTTTTTGCCCTCTTGATAAATAGTACATAAACTTATCATTATTCTCAAAACAAATATCCATCAATTGTTCATAAGCAACTATATTGTTAGGATCAAGTGACACCATGGATTTATAATATTCTTCTGCCTCGTCTTTTTTGTCCAAAATCGTTGCAAGGTGCCCCAGTTTTTGGAACAGCTGCGAACTCTTTTTACCGGAATCAAGCATCTTTTTATATTCTTCATAAGCTTGTTCGTATTGTTCCTGTTGCTCATATTGTTCTGCAAGTGTCATATTTTTCCCCTTTATAATCTTGTATTAAATTTCTTTTATTGGTGAAGGTGGTTCCTAAAAATTTGCCCCTGTCGCCCTAATTATATTTGTTTTGCGTCTTTGTTATTCCGTTTTCGAAACAGTAGAACACTGCCTCCTCCGCTCTTGAGAGCGTCTCTTTTAATTTTTCAAGGCTTTCTTTGTCAAAGTTTTGTAAAACAAAGACTTCCGCAGGTATCGGAGGTTGAGGGCCTATACCGATTTTTAATCTCATAAAATCTTTTGAACCTAAGTGTTTTATGATTGATTTTATCCCGTTGTGACCGCCGTCGGAGCCTGTCGGACGGAATCTCATTCTGCCGAGGTCGAGTGATAAATCGTCATAGACAATAATCATATCTTTTGGGTCTATTTTATAATAATCTATGACTGCGCGCATAGCCTCACCGGACAGGTTCATATAGGTAGTAGGCTTTACGAGCATATAATCTTCCCCGTCTTTATAGAACTTTGTTATAAGCGATTTTAGTTTTGTATTTTCTCTAAACTCTGCCCCGTTATCAAGTGCAATTTTATCAACAAGCATAAATCCCGTATTATGCCTTGTGAAAACATATTTTGCGCCTACATTCCCGAGTCCGATTATTAGTTTCATTTATCCCCCGATTATCTTGTTTTTATTATAACACGAGCATAGAAGGGATAAAGCAAGTATTTTTACCGTTTTATATTAATCTGTATCTTTCGACAACAATGTCTCAAAAATAATACTCGGCTCAATTTTTCTTTTTACTCCGCGGAAATATTCTTTTTCTGCCGTACTAACGTATAAACGTCTCTTCGCTCTGGTTATTGCAACATATAAAAGTCTGTAGTTTTCGCTTATCAAGAATTTCTTCAATTCTTTATCTGTCTTGGACTTATAATTTTTGTTTAAACCTTTGACATTTTCGGTAAAATCGGCGTTCTTTTTTAACTTAAATTTATCAATATCCAAAGACATATTTTTATCCGTCATTTCAGGTAAAAATACATAATCAAATTCATCCCCTTTGGACTTATGTAAAGTCATTATTTGGATTTTTCCCGCAGTCAAATCTTTTGTTTCATCCTCTTCCGAGAAGAACTTATATCCGCTCAAATTAGGACGCTGCGACAATTCTTCCAGCTTTTGTATCGTTTGTGCAAAAGTTCCTGTATTCAGTTTTGCACAAAGTGTTGCGATTAGGAATATATTTGATTTTTCGATAGGCTTAGAAAAATAGTTTAACCCAATCTTTAGCGCAAGTTCATCAATGGTAAGTTCGGGGAAGGTCAGCCAATAATTCATATCCCAATGGAACCGAGATAAATCCCCGTCCTTAATTGCGTCATTATCTTCCGTGATAAAATCTATCGGATAATCTTCAATTATTTTTTCCATATGAGGTTTAAGCATTCCGCAATCTGCCATTGATTTATAAGCGTTGGAGATAATCACGTTATCATAAGGATTAGAGATAAATTTTAAGATTGAAAAAATAACTCTGAAAATATTTTTTTGTCCTAAACATTCGTTTCTTGTAATCGCCGTAAGCCCGCTGTTATTAACATAATCCGCCCAACGGTTAACCTGATAATTATTTCTCAAAAGTATACCGATAGTACAATCGGGCGTTTTTGAAAGCAAGCTTTTTATGGTCTTTACCACCTCTATTTTTTCGCCTGAATCTGTATCGAATATTTTAGAATGTATAGGATATTTTTCCTTCGGATTCTTGCCTTCAACAGGTGCCATATATATTTCATAGAACGGTTTTATATCTGTTGAGTTCCCGTATTTTACAAGGTCGTTTGCAAGAGTCCATACACCTTTAGTGCAACGTTGAGACTTGTTCATATTGACTCTGTTCGAAGTTTCTATGAACCGTTTAAACCCTTCAACGTCGGCATTGGTAAAGGTCGTTGTGATAGCCTGATTTATATCTCCGCAACGGATTAGATTTTTATATTTGCCCGACAACATTGTTATCATTTTTTGCTGAACGGGAGAGGAATCCTGCGCCTCATCTTCTATAATATATTCACACTGTTTTTGGTAGTGTTCCAAAATATCAGGATTATTTTCCAAAAGTTTTACCGTCAAAATCAAAATATCATCATAATCTATCAGATTATTTTCCGACAATACAGACTGATAATTATAGAAAAATCTTAAAAATTTTGACAATTTAACATCGTTATAACTGCCCTTTGTGAGTTTCAACAGACGCTTAATTTCGGCATTATTTTCAGGGTTTAAGTCAGCCCCGCTGAATTTGAGAGTCGATATTGTTCTGTCAAAATCCTCCAAATCGTTTTTTGATACCTTGGACGAGATAGCTTTTATAATATTTGCCCTTTGAGAATCGTCACATATATCAAAATTGTCATCTAACCCAAGCCTTGAATAATTTGAGTTTTCTTTTAATATTCTTAGTGCAAGTCCGTGGATTGTACTTATATTCGGCAATTTTATATTGTCGGGATTTGCGCTTTTTATTCTGTCTTTAAAGTTTCTTGAGGCGGATTCCATATAAGTAAGTACGTAAATATTTTCAGGGTTAATCCCTTTATTTATAAGTTCAATCACAAGTGCAAGAAGTATTGTTGTTTTCCCTGCTCCCGGAACCGCAGATATTGCCATATTACCTTTTTTATATTCAAGCACGGGTTTTTGATCGTCTCTCGGTATTATTTTAAATCGTTCTTTTTCTTTTACCTGCGGAGTATCAGCCGTGATTAAATACTTTTCTATCCCCTCAAAATTATCTATCCCTTGAGTATCAAACAATGAGGACAAAGAAATAATGTTATCCGCATTTAACATCAATTTTCTTAGTATTTTGAAAATCTTTGTTTTTGAAAGTCTTATATTATCCTCAACCGTATATTCTGTTTTATCCCAGCTTTTTTGGAAAACCCACGAGTTATACAAAGGTCCGATATCGGATTTTAACCACTCGTTCGATGTCGTATCAAGCCAAAATTGGTATTTTGTCTTTATTTTGTTATCAATAATCATTTGCGGAGTCGATATTATAAGGTTATCTTTTTCTATATCCAATGTAGAATAAGGGTTTTCGGATATAATAGAATTTTCTATCTGGGTTATAATATCTTCTTCATGGCTGTTTGCATATTCCGCACCAAAAACTTTTTCAAAATCCTGCAATTCCTTTAAGAAGAAGTTAAAGTTTTTGATATCATCGGTTGAAAAATTCCCGTTCAATCTTGTATAAGAATGGTAAGCTTTTTCCGATAACGACAAGGCGCAGGCTCTTAACTTCTCCGTATAGTCATAGAATTTTTTGTAAACAACGGAATAATCATTTTGAATATCAGACGGGAGTTTTCCCTCTTTAGCATAATATTCAAATACGGATTTACACGATTTTACTGGGATATCCAAATAATCCGAGAGCAAAATCCTCAAATTATACTCATCAACGGGAACATTGATGGATAATTTCAGAAGTGTCAAAATAGCTTTAACAAGCACATTATCGGACAATTTATCATTCCCCGTAAGGAAAATCGGAGAACAATTTTTAAGCCCCGAATTTAAGGTATACCTTAACATCTTATCTTGAACAGGCGTAACTATTGAGATATCGGATGGATTGATTCCGCTCTCTATGAGTTTATTTATCTCCGTTATCGCATATTCAATCATATCTATTCTTTTAGAGAGAGAATATCTTTTTATGTTTGTTAAGATATTGGTCTTATCATCAAAAATATTTTGTTTAAGGTTTGAGATATTAGGATTTTCTTCAATCTCATCTATTTTTTCTCCGAATATTTTTTCCAATCTTTCTTTAGCATTAGGCTCAGCGCAAAGATACCCGCATCTTGTTCCGCCCTCCGTATCAGTCAAAATAAGGCTGTCTTTTAGATTAGGAGCAAGAGACTCTAAAAAATCAAAAATCAACGGAGTGCATTCGTCCGCATCTTCAAGGATTAAATATTCTATATTTTTAAAATAATCCGTATTCTTAAAAATATGGGTAAAAATTTGCGCCTGTCTTGTATAGTCAAAGCTCCGCAGGTCAATAGTTTTAGCCTGAAACTTTTTAATAATTTCAGATGCGTCCTTTGCAAAAGATTCACCCAAAATTTTAGAGCGGTTTTCTACCTCATTTGCGGACAAATCATTGTTAACGATTAAAGAATAACGTCTGAACAGTTGGTGCAACAGTGATTTTTTGGAGTTGTAGCCTTTAACCTCGTTTTGTTTTAATATCTGTTTCAAAAGATATTGAGAGATTTCCAGCCCCGTGAGTTTCGGTATAATAACTGCACCTTTATTATTGATTTTATTTTCCAAGTATGTCCAATCATTCAAAACCGTGTTATAAATCAATCCGCGAACGGTATAAATTTTCATGTCGGACAAAATGTTTTTTTTTGTTAATTTTAGTATATTTTTAAGTATATTTTTTTTAGAAGACGAATTGAAACTCAAGACTAAAATTTTAGAAGGATTAATTCCCGAATTTAGCCATTGCGCATACTTTTCCGCGATTATTTTAGAGTTATTTTTATCCGAAATTCTATTGATTATCATACCTATTTTATTTTATCATAAGATTAAATATTGCATTATTTTTTTTTCCTAATATTATATAAATATAAGTATCGGTGTGTGATAACTTTTTAGGTGAAGGAGGAAAAAATGGCACTATTAAAGAAAAGACATGCATTAGCTCAAGATGCTGACATCCAACAAGAAATTATTAATGCAGCAGGCGCTATCTACAATTATTTATCAGAAAAGGGAGAAGTTTCTATCTCTAAGATGAAAAAAGACTTAGACTTATATGACAATTTTGCTGAAATGGGCTTAGGCTGGTTATCAAGAGAAGATAAGATTGATTACACAAAGAAAATCAGATCAGTTTTAGTAAAATTAAAATAGTAAATTTTAAAAATTCAGATAAAAACGGGTTGAAAATATTTCAACCCGTTTTTGTTTTGTGATATTTTAAGGTACATTTATCCTCGATAAGTCTGAAAGAAATAATCTTTATGTTATAATCGTTTTATGAAATGCGGATTTATAGCAATTATAGGACGTCCGAATGTCGGAAAATCGACTTTGCTCAATCAAATATTGGAGCAAAAAATTGTTATTGCCACAAATAAGGCACAGACGACAAGAAAACGAATAAAGGGAATTTATACAACTGATGACGCCCAGCTTATATTTGTTGATACTCCGGGGATTCACAAACCCCTGAATAAGTTAGGGGAGTTTTTGCTTGATGAGGCAAAAGTGTCTGTTCCCGATGCGGATGTAGTATTGTTCTTGACTGATGTTTCCACGCCCGCAGGGAAAGGTGACAAATGGATAGTCGAAAACGTTTTGAAAAATGTATCAGTCCCTGTAATTATGGTCTTGAATAAAACGGATAAAGCGTCACCTAAAAAGATTGACGAAAACATTTTATCCTATAAAGAATTATATCCTGATTTTACAAAAGTAGTAAGGATTTCCGCAAAAACAGGTAAAAACAAATCCAAACTTGTAGACGCAATTTTGGAATATTTGCCGGAAGGCGCATTTTTATACCCTGATGATGTTGTCACAGAAGAGAATATGCGAGACATCACGGAAGAAATCATCAGAGAAAAAATACTTATTCATACATCAGATGAAATTCCTCACTCCGTTGCAGTAAAAATAGACGAATATAAAGAAGATACGGATATTGACAGGATACGCGCAACAATATTTTGTGAAACAAAAAGCCAAAAAGGCATCCTTATCGGAAAAGGCGGAAGCCTTCTGAAAGTCATCGGAACAGAGGCGAGACAGGATTTAGAAAAAATAGTCGAAAAGAAAGTTTTCTTAGGACTGCAGGTCAAAGTCGAAAAAGACTGGCGCAAAAAAGATAACGCCCTAAAATCTTTCGGATATGTTCAGGAAAGATAAATTTATAAAATTTGGTGTTTATATAAAAAGTTTCAGTATATTTGTTTATGTTGTCATCCTGAACTCGTTTCAGGATCTAATACGAAAAATTCCAGATGCTGAAATAAATTCAGCATGACAGATACATTTTATTTACTGTATCTTTGTATATAATTTCCTAAAATTTATCCCATAATTTCAAAACCCCGAAAAATATGCTATAATGGTTAGGTTATTTAAGAGAGTTTCAAATGGAACAAAGAAGATTAATATCAATTCCGCCTATAGAAAAAAATATTCCGCAAGAAGTATATGAAAAGCTTGAGGACGCTATTTGGGCGGATATCAATAAAACTCCGAACCCAGAAGGAGCAATGGAGCCTTATATTTACCCGTTTGAGAATATTCAAAAAATAGCAGATTCCGACAAGGTGGAATATAAAGAAAACGTCAGAGATATGGCGGATGATATCTGGAACAAAGACGCATGGCTCGACGCAGTAATTGTGTATTATATTTTGATGCACATTATTACTTTTCTGCCGACGGATTTTTATAAAATGGGCTATGCTCTTGCGAAACTCAATCATAACGACCTCGGGGAGCCATTAATAAAAGTTTATGAGCAACTGTCTCCGAATAAAAAGGTTATGTATCACGCCGTCGGGAACTATTACTATTGCGCAAGCAACACCCCATATAAAGCTATTGAATATTTTGAAAATTATATAAAACTGGATAACACGAAACCTAATATGTTCGTATCTTTAGGACACCTATACGGACAAATGAATGATGAAGTTTCCAAAGAAAAACAATTAAAGGCATACAAAAAAGCATATGAACTGGCACCTGATAACGGAACAGTCATAAAAAGCTTACTCACGGCATATGAGAAAATGCACGATATCGACAAAGTAAAGGAATTGTACCCGAAACTGATTGAGGTTATGCCCTCCCCTAATCATTCATTGAATTACGGACTCTATCTTATGAGTTGGGGGAAAATGCAGGAAGGATACAAATACTTTGTTGACAGGTTTGATATAGACGAATACCCGATAGGATATCCGAAAGGTATCTTGAACGGTTCTAACCGTTGGAACTGCAAGGATGATATTTCTAACAAAACTCTTATTCTTCACTATGAAGAAGGGTTTGGCGATTCCATTATGTACGGGAGATTTATTCCTCTGATTAAACAGTATGCGGGACATACGGTATTTATTGTACAACCGCAACTGGAAAAATTGTTTAAACAATCCAAGACTGTATCGGAGGGTGTCGAGATACATACGGATATAAAAAATTATATTCAGGCACACAGAGGGAAACCGTTTGTACACCTCCCTCTTATGGATACTCCGTATCCGCTAGGGGTTGATACCCATTTTATCCCGTATTCTATGGGGTATCTGACGGCAGACAAACCGAGTCAGTTTGATAACAACAAAATCAATATCGGTATTGCATACGCGGGTGATGCTACCGCAAACTATAACGGACGCGATATAAAGGTTGAAGAATTTTTGAGAATACCGGCTTTGAGCGACAAAATACAGTTATACTCTCTGCAGGTAGGGGAAGCCTCCGAACAGCTAAAGACTTTGCCTAACGGAGGGAATATAATCGATTTGGGTAAAACCTTCTCTGATTTTACGGATACGGCAAATGCCGTTGCAGGATTGGATTTGGTTATAACAAGCGATAACGTCATCCTTAATCTCGCGGGAGCACTGGGGAAACGCACTTACGGAATTTTCAATAAATACCCTAATTATCGTTGGTTTAACCTAACGGGCGACAATGTAGTCTGGTATGATTCTGTAAAACCGTTCCAATGCGATAATGAAAACGATTGGAACTCCGCATTCACAAAAATGGAAGAAAGCTTTAAACAAGAGTTTCTAAAATAAAATGACTGACAGATTAAAAATATTTCTTGCATATCATAAAAACACCCCCTCTTATAAATCAGAGGTTTTTCAACCCGTATATGCGGGAGCCCAAAGCGGGAAAGAGACAATCGATTTCGCTCTGCCCGACAACACAGGGGATAATATATCGGCACTTAACCCGTATTACTGCGAACTTACGATGCACTATTGGGTTTTAAAAAATTATCTTAAGACAGCGAAAGAGGATTATATCGGATTTGGGCACTATCGCAGATTACCTGATATTCCTAATATCACGGATAAAGATTATCCGTCGATTTTTGGCTGTACATATTCGGAGTCTTTAAAACTGTTTGAAACTTGGAAAAGCCTAGATTTAGCCGAATATTGTACGCCATATGATATTATTCTTCCATGCTCCGTGTATCTTTACGCGAATACCGTTAATCCCGTGTTGAGAGAAAACGAACCGCACTACAACATGTATGACCAGTTTAAAATTGAACACGATAATGATTTACTGGATACCTTGAGTTCTGTAATTGAGCAGGAATTTCCTGATTATGCAGAGGCACTAAAGAGCACTTTTAAGCAAGATAAAATTCACTGTTTCAATATGTATATTATGAAACGCGACATTCTCAAATCATTTTTGAATTGGGAGTTTGAGCTGTTGGACAAGACAGGCAAAGCTCTCGGCGGTTGGGAGCAGGAAAAATATCGGCGAATGGCAGGCTTTTTAGGGGAAAGACTTATAAATGTTTGGCTCCAAAAGAACAACAACTATAAAATAGGATATTTCCCCGCTCTGATGATTGATTTCGATGCGGATTATATAAAGGAGGCTAACCGTCTGCACTCACTCGGTGATTATTCAAAGGAAATCGAAGTTTTAAAGGAATACTTACCTCAAGCCTCTGATAAATTTGGGGTATCGACAACCATAATGCAACTGTACGGTCTCTTGAATAAACAAGAGGAGGTAAAAAAATATTTAAAAACCTCAGCGGATTGCGCCAAGACGGCAGAGGATTATTATAACCTTGCACAAATATCCGCGAAATATAAGGATAAGAACGAAACAATCGAACTATATAAAAAGGCTTTGGAATTAAACGCTGATGAAAAATTCTACGCACAGAGCTTTCTGGCTTATGCTAAAGCATTGAAAGATATTGATACAATCGGGCTTGCGTGGAATTATATGAGGAAGTTCAATTTAAACAAAGAAGAACAATCAGATTACGAACACTATTTAAAGATAAAAGACATGTTAGGGGAATAGCCTTTCATAATTGAGTTTTAGACTCATTCTTATTTACTGTTTGCATGTTTTTTGTAAACTTTTGTAAATATATCTTTAAAAATCCTAAAGATTACGAAAATTTGTCCGTCATATATAGAGTAATCAATAAAGATTTTTTAAGGGGTTTCACATGTCAATAAATGCAATAAGCGGTAACAGTTTTAATTATGGGATGAATCAAGCAGATGTTATTAAGCCTGAAACCAGACAAAAGTTGCAAGCTTTGGGCATTGACGAAAAATCAGTAAGAACAGAAACTCAAGCACAAAACAAAATCAATGAAAAAGAACAACAATTAAGAAAGGCTATTCAAGAAAGATTACAAGAACAAGCATCAACTCAAATGCAACCTCAAGCAGGTATCCAACAACCACAACAGCCGCAAGCTGTAAACGGTATCGGTCAAGCAGAAAAAGTTGACGGTTTGGACAAGACTCAACAAGTACAACAACCTCAAGGTGCGGAAGCACAACCTGCCATCCAAAACAGACAAGATGGCAACGAGCAGGCTAAGGCGTTTGCGGGTTCTCAATCCGCACAACAGCCTCAGCAATTGGACCCGTTTGCTACGGGTAAAGACTTAGTTGCTATGTACAACAAGTTAAAACTGGGATTAGTATAATATAATTTTTTCTTTTCATAATTTTCTCCGATTTTTTAGAAAACGCAAGTTCTCCCGAATGAGCGTTTTTTCTTTTTATATGGGGATTGGGGAACGTACTTCTTCTATTTACCCATACCCATAAAAGACGGCGAAAATTCTAAAATAGAATTTTCGCCGTCTTTAAAATTTGTTCGGAATAACTCTGTTATTGAGAAATTCTTCCCGGAACAACTACTCCGCCTTTTAGGTTCTTTTTGTAGAACTCAACATGTGGTTGAAGTACGCTATCCAAAACGTCAGGAAGTTGTTTACCCGTCATAACTGCCGTTACGATTTCTTGGTAAACAGTTGCATAAGCTCTTAATTGAGTTAAAGCACCTGCAGCGGCAGGAGTTAAACCTAATTTAGCGGTTTCAACTTCTTCTACGAATAAAGCACCTGTTGAGCTGTATGATTTTGTTAAAGCTCCGATATAAGCTTTAGCGTTCTCTGAACATACACCGTGATCTGAAGGAACTGTAAGTGCGAATGCAAACTTGTTTGCAGGGTTGAAGTGAGCCTCTGCAGAGTGGTGCATTGCATCAGGAACCTTAGCAATTTGTTTCAAAGTATCTTTTACAGATTCGTTTTGCATTTGAGCGTTCCAATAAACAGTGTTTTCAAAAGTTGAGCCCATATATTCGTGAACGGAAGTTTCTATTCCGTTTAACTTAGCGTCAGACCAGAAGATACCTTCTTTCAATGCGTCGTTTTCTTCCAAATCGGTAGATAATGACAAAGTTGAAACTTCTTGAGCAGCGTTCAACATTTGAATCATATCTTCCTTAGGCATTCCAGCCCAAATCAAAGCAAACAATGCGTGATCGTCGAATGCTGAGAATCTTCCGCCTACATCATCATGGATGTATAAGTTGCCAATCCATCCTTCTTCGTTAGAAGTTCTTCTTAATTCTGATTTTTCGGCATTCTTATCGGTTACTGCGATAAAGTGTTTAGCAGTAGCTTTTGCAGCTTCATCTTCTGACATACCTTTTGCCTTGTATGCGTCAGATACCATTTTTTGCATTCTCAAGAACCCGTCTTTTGTTTCAAAAGTTGAACCTGATTTTGATGCAATCATAAAGTTTGAAGATAAAACGTTATTGCCCAACTTAGTTAAAAATCTTTCCAAACTAACGGAATCTACGTCAGAATAGAACAAAACTTTGTCGGAATTGATGTTTAAACCGTTTACTGATAACATATGTTCTACTGTGTGTTTAGAACCGCCGATACCCATAACGCTAAGCATAGTGTTACCTGTTTGAGCCTTGAAATTTTCTGCCATTGTATAAAGTTCGTCTACTCTCTTTAATTGTTCTTGAGGCAGATTAACCCAATTAAGGAAATGTCCTTGTTTGTTAGCTCTTGATGATAATTCGTTTACTATTTCGGAAACTTTAGATTTGTAGTTTGAAAAATCTATGCCCGAAAATGTTGTTTTTACAGATGCCATTTTTGTAACCATAATTTTTTCCTTCTTTTCTTACTATTACACTCATATTCTAGTATAAAGACAACGTAAAGCAAAGCGGAGGTAAGGGGTAAATGAATTTTAAGGTTTAAACTGCTTGTGAAAGTCCTTATGTTACTGTCATTCTGAGTACATGCAACCAAATGAGTGCGAAGAATCCTTTTATTTTTTAGATCCTTCGCTGTTACAATTCTAAAAACATGTCCGTTATATTAAATCAATCGCTCAGGATGACAATAACGTATTGTTTCAAAAAAAGACTAAACTGTCATTCTGAGTACTTTCGCCCAAGCAGGTACGAAGAATCTTTATTTTGAATTAATGCTACAATTATTGAAATGAAAAATAAGCAAGGATATATTTATATAGTTACCAATTATACTCATAGTGTAGTATATATCGGAGTAACATCAAATTTAACTGCAAGGATATTTCAACATAAACATAAGGTCGCAGAAGGTTTTACAAACAAATATAATGTAAATCATCTTGTATATTATGAAGTCTATGACAATATTGTTGATGCCATTGCTCGTGAAAAATATTTGAAAGGGAAAACAAGAAAATACAAGAATGAATTAATCAACAAATTTAACCCCGAATGGAAAGATTTGTACGAAGATATAATATAAGTTTTATAAGATCCTTCGCTGTTATATCTAAAATTTTGTCTAAAATATAAGGATTTTGCTCAGGATGACAATAACGCATTGTTTAAAAAAAGGCTAAACTGTCATTCTGAGTACATTCGCCAAAGCAAGTACGAAGAATCTTTTATTTATTTTTAAGCTTCTTCGCTGTAATAATTCAATAATTACATTTTGGATATTAAATTTTTCGCTCAGGATGACAATTGAAGTATGATTTAAAGGATTAATATATTTTTCACTTCTTTAACGAAATATTGAAAATATCCTCCGTATGAATGATTTAAAAATAGGCAATATAATGTAGATTAAGATTGGAAGGAGGATTTGGACAGAGGATAAATAATCCTAAGTTCAAAAAAAGATGTTCGGGCATGCCCAAAATCGAAAATTCTTTTGAGATTTGCCCAAATATCCGACAAAAAACCGCCCGATTTAACAAAACTTAATAAATTTGCAACATGCTCAATAGCATGCATGGCATGGGTTTCGGGCAAATCGATAAGCGGTAAAAAATCCTTGAAAACGTAGAGTTTGTCTTATCATGGGCGATAGGATATAATTGAAAAGTGTTGGGAAGTTACTTTATGACAAATCATGTTATTAAAAATAATCTTCTGCGTTTAACACAAGATATCGTACCTTATACACCAAAAATAGTTGCAGTTACAAAGTATTACGACGTCAGTGCCATACTCGATGCGTATGACGTAGGGCTGAGAATCTTTGGAGAATCAAGAGCAAACGACGCAATCAAAAAGATTGAACAATTGCCCGAGAATATCAAAAAAGACAGTGAATTTCACTTCATCGGTCACTTGCAGACGAACAAAGTTGACAAAGTCGTTAAATATTTTGATTGTATACAATCGGTAGATTCTTTGCATCTTGCAAAGGCAATTTCCGAAAGTGCAATGAAGTTGAACAAAGTTCAAACAATCTTTCTGCAAGTCAATATATCCGGAGAAGTCCAGAAATTCGGTTTTGAAGAGAATGAGCTTGATGAGTGTATTGATGAAATAAAGACTTTGGAAGGATTGAATGTAAACGGTTTGATGTGCATGGCACCACTCGGCGCCGATGAGGATACTTTAAACAAAGTTTTCTCACACGCAAGAGAGCTCAAAGAGAGTTTAGCAAATAAACACAATTTGAACTTAGAAGAACTGTCTATGGGTATGAGTGATGATTATAAAATTGCTGTTAAAAATGGGGCGACAATGATACGTATAGGGCGACTACTATTTAGTGAGAATAAATAACTTGGAGGGAAGATGAGCATAAGCGAAACAATAGGAAAGATGGTAGATGGAATTTCAGATGTATTAGGTTTGGGCGAAGGCAACGACTATACTGATGAAGATGTGTTCGGAACATTTGGCAGACCTGAAGTTGAATACGAACAAGAAGGTAGTGCATTAAAGGTAAACGAACCTGAATATCAACCAAGAAGAGAGAATAAGGAAAGAAATAAAGTTGCGAGAATGTCTAATTACAAAGGTCACGAAGTAAAAATCATTGATCCGCGTTCTTACGGTGATACAAGACAAATCGTTGATGAATTATTGGAAAATAAAACTGTTATTTTGAACTTACATTTATTGGATAAGGAAAATGCACAAAAGACTATTGATTTTATCTGCGGTGCAACTTATGCAATCAACGGTACAGTTCAAAAAGCCGGTGATACCGTTTTTGTATTTACTCCTCAAACGGTTCAATTGTCGGTAGAGGCTAAAGAAAACAATGCTTTCGGTACCAACTACTGGGGAAGCAACACACGCCTTTAATAAAAAATAAAATATAAATTGATTTGTGATAGTTGGATATTTAGGGTGCATTAGCATCCTTTTTTTTGCGCAAAATTAAGGGACGATTAATTTTATTTAGTCGTATGGTAAACTTTAAATTTAATACCTCAATAACATCATTAATTACGCATTACTAATTACTAATTACTAATTAAATTCACCCCAACCCTTTACAAATACGGAAAAATATATTACCATATTCATATGAATATGAATTTACGACGTACACAATTTAAGGAAAAAGGCTTGTTTTTATTTTAAAACATCTTATTTTGTGTATATAAAAATAAAATCAAGACCTTGGAAAAGGTCTTTTTTGTTATATGGACGCTAAAATATTACGCAATATTACATAACCGTTACAAATATGTAAGAATAATAGCAAATTTTTGTATTCATCACACTTAATAAATAAAGGAAGGTTAAAAATTATGATTTTAAATATACGACGACGTTATACTAAGAAGGCTAATTCGGCTTTCAAAAAATTGATGAACCTCAGATGGGGATTGTAGTACTTAGTATAAGGTTAGGACAAAATGGCAATAGCAGCAAAAATATTTTCTACATTGGGAAATTCCCAATCATTAGTTCCGTTGGCAGTGAAAGACTGCGCTAACGGTGCCGGCATGACGGCAGCATCTTCCGTGACGAGCAAAGACGAGGGAAGAGACAGATTTATAGATGAGTTTGGTTCGGAAGCCATATGGCTCGGCGGTATTCCGACTTTCAAAAAAGCAATCGACAAAACATTATTCAAAGCAGCAGGACTTGATCCGAATTATGACGTTAGAAACCTCAAAGATAAAGATATCTTTGAAAAGACAAAGAAATATGCCCCGAATGATAAGATAAAATCTAACATAGAAAAAATCGGACAAAATCAAAGAACATTTAAAAACCTGAATATAGCGAAATTCTCTCTGGCGACTCTCATGACGTTAGGTACATACAACGTTATGACCGACTTAAAACAAAAATATACTCATAACAGAATAAAATCTAAACTCCTCAAACAGAGCCAAGAGAATGTAAAAGCAATGAATGACAAGTTCCTTGCCTCCGACAGTGTAAAAGCAGGCATGAACTCAAACTTCAAATCATTGGAAAAAATCAGAACAGGTGCGGTTGATAACAAAAACGGTCAAGAAGGACAGCCGAACTTCAAAGGGCTGTACAATGTAATGCTTGATCCGGTCAAAAACACTATGGTACTTGATGGCGGTATCACAACCGAAAGACTTGCGAAATCAAGATCGCCTCAAGAGCTCGCAGGCTATGCTATAAAAGAGGGTGGATTCTTATTCTTTATGTACGTTTTGGGACAAAAAATCCAATCACATCTTGAAAAATCCGCAGACAAAAAACACAACAAAAATATTTCACTTGACGCAAGAGTCTTGGAAAACGACAGCTTAAAACAAGCCTTTGCGGATAAAAGCATTGAAAAAAGCTTAAACGATTTTGAAAAATTCACCAATCCGAATGCCAAAGACGCCGATTTATACGAGTTTTTGCACAACTATCCCGATAATATGGTAGTCGATGCGGCAAAACAATCGGATATTATAAAGACTTACAAAAAGCCTAAAAAATGGTATCAAATATTCAAAAAATCAGAAGATACGGGCATCATAGACAGCAGAAAGTACATCAATATGGACAGCGTAAAAAATACATATAAAAACATGTCCAAGCTGTACAACCAGTATAAAACCTCGGGTGAGACCGCAGACAAGTTCTTTAACGGAGTAAGAAAGCTCAAGAGGGGCTCAATTATGAAAAATATCGGCTCCACTATCTTCGCTCTCGGTGTATTTTTACCGGGAGTAATGCTCGCTGACAGATTTTTAAAACCTGATAATAAAGAGTTTGCCGTAGAAAAAGAGATAAAAGCTCAATTGGCAAAAGAAAATAAAATCGTGTAGATTGATGACGAACACTTATGGTGCTTAATCCGCACTACATTTGCTGTTTGTCCATTGCCTCATAAACTACCGATGCGAGTATAAAAAATGTCATAGCCTGTATCATAATAACCTTCTTTCTTTGTGATGTTTTCTTATATCGGTCATTCCCAACCTTCTTGAGAATTGTAGCAGGCATGTACGTCAGAAACGGACAAACAAAATTTGTTTTATAAAATTTGTGCAATGAGGGATTTTGCGTGAGTTTTGCCAATATTTAACCTCTCATGCTAAAATAGATTTATGATAAATCTCAAAGATAAAAATTTGTATTATATAGGCGGAGTCGTCAGGGACGAACTTTTGGGAAAGGAAAGTTTTGATATTGATTTGACGTATCAAGGGGATGCGATTGAGTTTTGCAAAGGATTGGAAGAGAGAGGAAAACTCAAAATATTAAAGGTTAATCCGCCGTTCGGTACCGTGCGCGTCTTGATTGATAACAAGGAGGTCGATATTGCCTCCACAAGAGACGAGATTTATGAACAAAAAGGGCACCTGCCTACGGTATCCGATATCGGATGTTCCTTAAAACAAGATGTTTTAAGGCGTGATTTCACGATTAATGCGCTTGCAAAATCCACCCTCACGAGTGAAATCATTGACTATACAGGAGGGCTCCAAGATATAAAAAATAAAAAGTTGCGTGTTCTGCACGACGGGAGCTTTATTGATGATCCGACAAGGATAATCAGGGCTCTGAAATTCGCTGTCAGATTTGGGTTTGAATTGGACAAGCACACAAAAAAACTACAAGAGGAATACCTGAATAATATCAACTATGATATGAGTCAAAAAAGGATAAAAAAAGAGTTAATCGAAACCTTTAATCTCAACTCTCAAGAGGCTTATGAAAGATTTTTTAACCAAAAAATTTACAAACTTTTGACGAAAAAAGAGATTAAAAAAACTGAATATAATATAGAAGCTTTGGTCAATAAATATCCCGTAAAACATATCTGGATTGTTTACATCGGTTGGATGGGGCTTGATAATCTTCCGCTGCCGTTTACGAAGGAAGAAAAAAGGATTATTGAAGAGTTTGAAAGCCTTATCTCAACGGATATTAAGGACGATAAATATTCTATATACAAAAGTTTTGTCGGACGCACAAGAGAAAGTATTTTATTATACACAATTGCGACGAGCTCGGACAAAGGCTTGAGATTTTTTGAGATTGAAAAAATAAAACCTGATATTACGGGGAAAGATTTAAAAGAATTAGGGCTTGCGCCGTCTCCAAAGTATGCGGAAATATTGGACTACGTACTAAAATTAAAACTTGAAAATCCTGATATGACAAAAAAGGAAGAAATTGACGCTGTCAAAAAATATTTGACAATGTCATAATGTTAAACCTTTTGTTTTTCAGCGTTTGACGTTGATAAAATTTTCTTCATTCTAAGCGCAGGATAATAGCCGGAGTTTATTTTTAAACAGTTATTAACCGCACGCAGAGCGTTTGCATAGTCTTTGCCCTGCAGGTAATACTCAACATATAAATAATGAAGCTCGACATCGTTATAATAGTTATCCAAGCTTTTATCAAAAAATATCTTTGCCTCGTTCGGGTAATTATTTTTTAAAAGAACTCTGCCAAAGAATTTGTAACTCTCATTATTCTCTTGTTGGAACATATTTGCGGCAAGCAAAATTTTGTTTATATAATCAATACGGTTTACTTTGAATAAAAGGTTTATATCAATCTCAAGGAAATCTCTCACCTGAAAATAGGTAGGATAAACATCCGTATTGCCGTTGATAACGGATATAAGTTTTATTGCCCAATCTGCGCGAACGGATTTCAGTGATTTAAAAATAACTTCCGCAGAGCCGAGCTCTCCTTGCAAAAACAGAGAATACCCATATTCCAGAGGGTATTTATTTTCTCTGAAAAAATCGGCACACTTTTCGGGATGCCCGTTTTCTAAATAAAATCTTGCTTTTTTATAATCCATTCTCTAGTATCCGTTATTCTCATTCCCGGTTGAAAAATTAGGCATCATCTGATTCATAAGCATCATTTGCATAAGCTTAGGATCAACTTTTCCGCCGTTATTCAAGTACGGCATCATCTGCATCATATTCATATTATTTCCGCCGTAACCGTTGTTGTTATTCATCATCATCATTAATGCCTGCATCTCTTGCGCTCTCGTATCGGCAGGAACATTTGCAGGATTTTGAGCGTTCGGAGCTCCAGTCAGAGCGGCTCCGCCGTTATTCAAAAGTCCAGCTTTTCTGAGGGTGTTTATTGCTTTCAATATCTCTTCATTGCTCGGAGTACCGTTCGGATTAGTTTGCGCCGTCTGTTTTTGTTGAGGCGTTTTTACCGTAGCAGCGGGTTTTGCAGGCTTTGCACTTTGCTGCGCGTTATTGCTCCCCGCCGAGTTGCTTTGAGTGCCGACAGCCGCATCGTTATAGATAGGGTTGTACTCGTCTTCTATGTCTTCTATCTGGTTTTCCATAGATACTACATTTTTCCCGCCGGCTTTTGACCTGCCCTGCTTTGCAAGAGCCGTCAAGGTATCGTCGGAATTAAGAGCAATTACCTTATCATAGTTTTGGACTGCAAGGAAACTTTTACCCGTTTTTGAGTATGCCAAACCGAGATAATAATACCCGATAGCGGAGGTAGGATCGTTTTTAACAACAGTTTTCATCGTCGCTATACAATCATTATAATTGCCCGCTTTGTAGCTTTCTATCGCCGTAGAAACGTTGTCTGCGAAACATATATTAGCACTTATGAAGAGCCCTAAGAGCCCGAATATTATTTTTTTTGATGCACGTCTCATACTAACCTTTTAATTATTTTTTTGCCCGTTTCAACAGGTTTAATAATTTTATCCATTATTATTATACACTTTTTTTTCATGAAATGGGTGCTTTATACAGTGGATTTTTTGAAAAGTATTTTATGAGTATTTCTCAAACTATTGTTGAGGTTGATAGTTTGCATAAACCTTCAACAATGAATTTATATCGGCTTTATTTCCCTGATTAAATACATCAATTGTTGAAGAATATGCGGAATGATCAGACATCCAGCTTGCAACATCTTGAGAAATTCCCTGTATCCACGAATCTATATTTGCGGAAACATAATTTTTCCCGCTGTTATCTTTTATATTGATATTTTCGATATATCCGTACGGATCATGATTATTTTCCGAATTTTCTTCAAAATATCCGTCTATTTGAATAAGTCCGCCAACATCCTGTTCCCTAAACAATCTGTTTATATTATTAAGAGTTAACGATTTTTTATTGAAAACAAATAATGTATCTATCCCGTGTTCATCATTTAAAGCGGAATCGTATTCTAAAATATTCCCGTTTCTGTCGACATTGAATAATAATGCCAAATTGTTTTGCTTTGCATCAATATTTAAGGTATCGTTACCACCACCAATATTTGTATTGTCATAACAATCAGACATATATACATTTGTTTTGTTTGTCATTTTGATATTATAGGTATCATTTCCTTCCCCGCCATATATCACGGCATTGCCTGATTTATAATTAAAGGTATCATTATATTTTGTGCCTGTGTACTCGGGTTCTCGCCACCTACGGTCATAAGTTCCCGCCGTAACCGTCAAACCGTTATTATTCAGTAACGTTTGTATATCCGAGGTTCCTTCATCCGTTGTAACATTGATATTATTATATTTTATACTGCCGTCATTTTCATTGAAATAATTCTTTATTGTTACGTTGCCGCCAAATTTTGTTCTGTTTCTTTTGTCAAGGTATGTTTGAGTGATGACTAAATCATTAACCGATTTAGAATAGGACAGAGCATCCGTGCTCAGATTGTTAAATTTCAAATTGATAGCAGAGGTTATACCTTTGCCGATTACAACGGTATCTTTCCCGTCTCCACTGTTAAAGTTCAGAGTTTTATTGCCTTCGCCTGTTATATAGATAGTATCGTTTCCTCTTCCTGCAGTAACGGTATCTTCGCCGACACCCGTATATATTCTGTCTGAATATCTGCTCCCTACGATATTGTCTTTATATTTTGTTCCGTATATTCTGCCTTTTCCGCCTACATTTATTGTCTGCTCTTTTATTGAAATAGAAGTATTTGCAGAGTTTTTATCACCAAATTCTACGGTATCAATTTTACTTTCATCGCTTATATTAGGATTAAAATAATTTGCTACTGTCGCGCTAAAATTTCTGTAAGATTTTCTCGCTGTTTCATTTTCAAAGTTTTTAGCGTTAGGAGTGGTTATAATCAGGTTATTTCCCGATTTTGTATATTTTAAATCATCTGCGCTAATGTTTGCAAATCTGATTTTATCGTTGCTGTCGGCATTATAGATAGTGTCTCTGCCTTCACCTTTATCTTCGGCTTCACCGAAATAAAAATAATCTACTCCCGCACCCGCATATAGTCTGTCATTTCCTTCTTCACCCGCAATGAACACTGCTGAGCCTGTCTGACTTTGGGAATATATTATATCATTGCCCCAATCACCAAATATTTCATCAACTCCGCCATATCCGCCATATATTCTGTCACCGCTACGACTTCCCGTTATTGTATCGGATCCCGAAGTCCCATAGATTTTACCGAGTCCCGTAACATTTATTATCTCGTTACTTATAGTATGTTGAGTGCCGTTCACGGTATATGTATCTAATCTGTTTCCTTGTGCGGTTTTATAATAATTACTCAACGTTATAACGCTTGATGTATCGTGCCATCTGCCTCTTTTGTCGGTATAGCCGTTATCATAATATTTTATATATAAATTGTTCCCTATCTTGGTTAATACAGGCTCTATATTGTTCCCCGATATTTGGATTGTATCGGCGAAATTTGCGCCATATATTGTATCTCGTCCGCCTTCACCGTCAAATACGAATGTATCTGAGCCTACCTCCGCATAGAACTTGTTATTTCCAGCCGTTCCTTTGATTGTTAAATCAATCGGGATTTTAAAACTTTCCAAGGTCTTTGTAAATGCATACTCTCTTGTGTCAGCATTAAATAATATATCAGAAACTGTTGAATAATACTTTCCTACCCAACGGAATACATCATCCCTCATTAAAGAGCGAACTTTTGTAATATACCCTTCAACATCAAGCTCTTTGATAACTCCGCCTTTGTTCGTTACAATTATATGTTCAATACGATTAGCACCATATTTTACATTATCTGTTTTGTTATTCGTATTATCAAAAAAGTCGTTTATCTCCACCATATTGCTTGACGGAACGTATCTGTATTTGTTGAATAGCCCATACGCCTGTTTGTAGACAGAATTTACAACTCTGTTACTTCTTTTAAAAATATACAATGCATTTTCAAGGTTAGAATTTTGATCGCCATCTTTTCCCACATCAAACAGTAGCATTAAATCATTAGCATTAACATTATTTATCTGTATTGTATCCTCCCCGCCATTTGTAATATTTGTAGGGATAGTTTGAGGATATGCTCTGTAATATCCGTCCAAAAGCCATTTTAAATTATAATCATCTTCTGCCGTATAGCATAATACCATATCGTCAATCATAGTCCAAGTATTGCCGATATTCGGTATAATATATTTGTTATCGGGGTTGTTCGCCCATATAGTTATAACCTTTTTTTGATGCAGACATAACACCGTCTTCGCTGACACATATTTGAAATTTTTTAGCGACCATAAGAACCCCTTTAGAAATTACATTGGGATTATTATATCATGCCTGCCCCATAATGTCACGATATTACTCATGATTGTTACTGTTTGCACTGCTGAATAATGACAATTGAGGGTTTGCACTCTCCGTGAGTGTTTTTCTCTTGGTTGATAAGTCTTTTGAAAAGTCTTTTTGTAATTTAATCATGAGTTCTTTTGAACGTTTTACGACAGAGTTAGGCAAGCCCGCCATCTGGGCTACGTGTATACCATAACTCTTGCTTGCACTCCCCGGAACAATCTTTCTCAAAAACTCTATTTTCCCATCTGTTTCCGATACTGTCACTCTATAATTCTTTATCTGAGGATAAGTCTGACTCATTACGTTTAATTCGTGATAATGTGTCGCAAATATACATCTTGCATTTATCTTGCCTGCAATATATTCAGCAACCGCCCAAGCTATCGCAACCCCGTCATAAGTACTTGTACCTCTACCGATTTCATCAATCAAAATCAGGCTCTTATCAGTTGCATTATTCAAAATATATGATGTTTCCATCATCTCTACCATAAACGTAGACTGTCCAAGCGTTAAATCATCACTCGCGCCGACACGGGTGAAAATTTTATCCGTTATCCCCATTTTGACGTAATCAGCAGGGACAAAAGAGCCAATCTGCGCCAATATTGCAATAAGTGCATTCTGTCTCATATAGGTGGATTTTCCTGCCATGTTAGGCCCAGTAAGTATCATAAAGCGGGAACAATCTTCACTACCTATATCCGACAACTCCAAATCATTCGGAACGTATGAACCTAACGGAAGTATCTTTTCAAGAACAGGATGTCTGCCGTTTTTGATGATAAATTCGGAGTTTTCGGTAAGTTCCGGTTTTGTATAATTACTCTCTAAAGCAACCGTCGCGAATGATACGTATATATCCAGTTCCGCTATTGCAAGCGACAGTTCTCTTATTACATCCACAAACTCTTTTGCATAGTTTCTGAAATCGCTGAATATCTTATACTCCAATTCACATGCCTTGGTATGAGCGGATAAGACTTCGTCCTCCTGTTTCTTCAACTCATCGGTTATAAACCTTTCCGCCCCGCGCAGGGTTTGACGGCGGACGTAGTTTTTAGGAACCATATCAAGATTGGAATTTGTGACCTCGATATAATAGCCAAACACTCTGTTATAAGCTACTTTTAAAGTTTTTATTCCCGTTCTTTCTTTTTCTTCTTCTTCAAACTTTTTGAGCCAATCTTCAACGTTATTCATCAAGCCTCTTAAATAATCAAGGTTTGAATTGAGGTCGTCTTTGATTATGCCGCCCTCTTTAATAGTGTTCGGCGGATCATCCACAATTGTTTTTTCTATGAGTTCCGCAAACTCTTTCAACTGAGGGAATTTGGATGATATTCCCTTAAACACATCGAGTCCGCATCTATCCGTAAGTTCCTGCAATCTGTCAAGGTACATCAAAGATTCTTTGAGTGATACAAAATCCTTCGGCATAACAACGGAACTGCTTAATCTTGTCGCAAGTCTCTGTATATCGTAGATTTGGTTCAAAACTTCGGTAAGCTCCGCTCTTTCTTCGTTATGATTAATTAAAATTTCCGTAGAATTTTGTCTCGATTTAATCATATCGATATTTTTGAGTGGCTGACAAATCCAACTGTTTAAGAGTCTTGCACCCATATTGGTATGAGTTCTGTCGATTGCCCAATAGAGTGAGCCGTATTTCTTTTTTTCTCTTAAAGTTTCCGTGAGTTCCAAGTTTCTGCGGGTGCTTGTGTCCATCATGACAAATTCGGACAAATTATATTGTTCAATCTTATCAATCTTAGGGAACGCATCTTTAAGGTTTTCCCACATATAAGCAAGCAATGCAGCTCCCGCGCGGAAACCGAGTTTACAATCCTTATATCCGATTGAAGATAAATCCTGTATTTTTAAAGCTGCTTTAAGATTATTTTGTGCAAAAGTTTCGGAATAAATCTTTTCAGGAACTTTTGAGCATTTATATAACGTTGTTATTTCATCAGGCAAATTCAGTTTTTCATCAGGCACAATCTGAAACGGCATGACTTTTCCTTGAACGGATGGTCCAACAACTTCTACAGGTTTAATTCTTGCAAGCTCCGTAAGTATCATATTCAAAGGAGCTTGAGTAACCTTAAATTCCCCTGTACTAACGTCGGAATAAGCAAACCCGTAAACGCCTTTTTCTTCAAAAACGGAGCAAATATAGTTATTTGCAGTCTGGTCAAGATAGTTATTTTCAATAATAGTCCCCGGAGTAATAACTCTGACGATGCCTCGTTTTACGACTTCGCCCGCTTTGAGTTTTACGAGTTTCGGATCTTCCAATTGTTCACAAACAGCTACTTTATAACCCTTATCGATTAGTCGTCTTACATAGTTATCAATAGCCTTTGCAGGGATACCCGCAAGCGGAACTCTGCCTAAAATGCTCCCCGCATCACGTCCCGTGAGGGTAAGTTCCAATTCTTTTGACATGGTATGAGCGTCCTCAAAAAAGGTTTCGTAAAAATCCCCGAGACGGTATAACAAAAGCGCGTCCTGATGTTCCCGCTTTATTTTCAAATACTGTTGCATGACGGGAGTCGCATCTTCAATGTTCACATCTGCACTATTTATATTATTGATTTCACTCTTAACCATGACTATAATTGTATAATAAGAATAAGACGAGGTAAATTAATTGTTTAGATTTTTTAAAAATATTATCAATACCGTAATAATTATTCTGGCTGTCTTCGGCGTCATTGCTATATATCATAGCGGTTTAGGCGAAAAAATAGGGAGCTTTTTCTCTGATATGTTCTCTATGAACGAAGAAAAGGTTGAAGAGCAGGTCGGAGACTTTTCCAAGGTCGATACGGAAGAATTTAAGATTGATAAGGCAGTTAATGTCTTGGGCTATAAAACAGTCATAGCCAAGCACCCGAGCTCGGGGCAAAAAATGGTTATTGTAGATTCGGGAAAGAAAACACTTTTGACCGAAAAAGACATTCAAAGCGGTGAAATCAAAGACAAACTCAACGAATTGAGCAAAAAAGTCAAATATAAATCAACGGGCATTGAGGACGTAACGATACTGAACAAAGGCTATATGACGACTTACGGGCAGAAAGTTCCTTATGTAAAATTCAGCGCGAAATTAACTAAGTTCCCATATACGGTAATATATGGTATAATATCGGTTGTAGATTCCGATAAGGACAACCAGAGATTAATTGTATCCGTGAATGATAAGAAACATTATTCCCAGTTAGTAACATCAGAGTTCTATAAAAGCATAAATGAGTCTAAAAAACATTAGGATGGTTAAGAAAAGGTCGGTATAAGCCGACAATAAACAAAGGCGCATAACTGCGCCGACATAACTAAGGATAAAAACATGTCAAATTTAAAATTAAAATTAGTTCATCTGTATCCGCTGTTCCTGAATATATACGGAGACATCGGGAATGTAAAAGATTTGCAAAAGCGCTGTGAATGGCGCGGAATAGAGCTGGAAGTTCAACAGTTTAATGTCGGCGATACCTTGGAAGAAGGAAACGACATCTACTTTATGGGTGGCGGTCAGGACAGACAGCAGGTTGAAGTATCGGAAGAACTACAAAAATACAAAAACTTTTTGACAGATGAATATAATAATGACGCGGTATTCCTAGGGATTTGCGGAGGGTATCAGCTTATGGGCGAATATTACCAACCGCATGACGCAAAAAGATTGGAAGGTATCGGAATATTAAATGCCTACACCGTTGCGGGCTCTAACCGTTTCATAGGAAACGTTACCGCAAAAACAGATTTGCCGATAGGGAAAGACACCCTTGTCGGATTTGAGAACCATAGCGGACTAACTTATTTAAGAGGCGAAACAACACCTATGGCACATGTAGTGGTCGGGCATGGCAACAACGGAGTCGATAAAACCGAAGGTGCGCGTTCAAGAAACGCATTCGGTACATATCTGCACGGCTCATTCCTGCCTAAGAACCCGCATTTTGCCGATTATATGATTAAGCTTGCTCTCAAGAAAAAATACAATGACGATATAGAACTTGAACCGCTCGACGATACAATCGAGATGAAAGCGCACGAATCGGTATTGTACAAAACATATTAACCCCATGTCATATCGGTTTTTCCGATTGACAAATCTCAAAAATATGAGAAAATTGTAAACAAATGTAACAAACCAAAAAATTGAAAAGGCAATTTTTATAATTATATATACTTTATATATACGAGAGATATATTATAAAGAATAGATAATTAGATACGGAGATAGATTATGACACCTGAAGAAACAGCATTATTGGAAAACTCGGTTGAACAAGTTATTTCAGCTAGTGATATAGAAGAAGTATTACCTTTAACGCAGGGCGACGGCTCAATATACAGAAAAGACGAAACTACGGGCAAAGTAAACCACGAAAAGGTCGATACGGGTGCCGAAACAGCAAGAGTCAGTTTCAAAATGAGTATGCCGAAACTCTCAAGCCCTGACTTTAAGGCATTTATGAATGCAGCGAAGAGTATCGCAGAGACAGGCACAATCAAGTTTGTCAAAACATACTCGGATGATGATATCGAAAGAGTTAAAACAGGCGGTATCACAGGTGCCATTGCAAACAAAATCATCAAAAAGCAACACGGACAAAAACAATAACATATTGTTTATATTGTTAATATCTGATATTAAAAAGGCTGACCAAATGTCAGCCTTTTTTAGTTATAAAAAATTTTTAAATTCTTCCGAAATTCTTTTTTAACAGCGGGATGAGCAGGAACAATATCATTGCACTGAACAATGACAAGCCTGCAAGGACTAAGAACAAAATATCCGTCGGGATTGAGCCGTATTTTCCGCCCCAAAATCCGGCCAAGATATTTCCGAAAAAGCTTGTTAAAAACCATGTTCCCATAAGAACCGAGACAAACTGTTTCGGTGCGAGTTTTGACACAAGAGACAGCCCGATAGGCGATATACAAAGCTCCGCTACCGTCATAATGAAGTATACTCCGACAAGCCAAAACATTGAGACTTTTCCCGCCTCGGAGAAATCACCCGCAAGTGCCATAATTACATAAGCCACACCCATTAGCGCAAGTGCTATCGTGAATTTTTCAACAGATGTCGGCTCAGCTTTCCTTTTGTGTAACGCCGTCCACATCATAGAGAACAATGGTGCCAAAATGATTATATACAGAGGGTTAAGAGCCTGAAAATACCCTGTAGGAATAACAAAACTGCCAAGATGTCTGTTTGTTGAATATTCCGCAAACAACGTAAGAGATGAACCTGCCTGTTCGTAACATGTCCAAAATACTATTGTAAACAGCATAAGCACAAACAGCGACAACAATCTTTTCTTCTCACGTTTTGTGAATTTATCAGGCTTCTTGACGTTTTCATGATACGCCTGTTTTACCGGAACAAGTCCGTTTTTGCCGAGGAGTTTATTCTCTAACAATTTATATACGGTGAGCCCGATTAACATCCCGATACCCGCAGACGCGAATCCCCAATTAAAACCGAACTTATACGCAACAGTTCCGCAAATGAGAGGCGAAAACAGCGCACCCAAGTTTATCCCCATATAGAATATGGTGAACCCCGCATCTTTGCCCGCATTGTCTTTTCCGTAGAGCATGCCGAGGACGGAGCTAATATTTGATTTAAAAAATCCGTTGGCAATAATCATAAAGGTCAGAGCAACAAAAAACATGGCGGAATTGTTAAGCGCAAGCATAAACAACCCTATACACATCAATATTGCACCCGTTGTTATGCATTTTCTCTGCCCAAAGTATCTGTCCGCAAGATATCCGCCGATTATCGGAGTAAGATAAACAAACCCCGTATATAGTCCGTAAACATCTCCCGCTTTTTCCGTAGAAAAACGGAGCTGTTGTATCATATACAAAACAAGAAGTGCCCTCATTCCGTAATATGAAAATCTTTCCCACATCTCGGTGAAAGATAACAGATATAGTCCTTTAGGACGTTTTTGTACATACTCTCTCTGCATAGTTTTATTCTATCACGGGGGCAATGCGCGGTAAACAAAACCTGTATAAATTTAGAGATAATTTATACAAAGTTTCAGTATCTCTTATGTAATCTGTCATCCTGAAATAACCATTGTCCTGAACTTGTTTCAGGATCGTTTCAGGATCTTATACATAAGTTTAAAGATGCTGAAATAAATTCAGCATGACAAATGCGTTTTATATAATCGTGATTATTTTAAAAAATATTCTTTCCCGTTTCTTTGTCAAAGAAGAGCATATTTTCAGGACTTACGGATAATTCAATCTTATCTCCGATTTCAATATCAGGGGATAATTTTGCACTGCATTTTGAACCGCCGAAATAAAAATATGCGATTTTTTCACTGCCAAGCATCTCGCTTATATCGACATCAACCGTGAATTTAATATCGCCGTAGCTCATATGCTCAGGTCTGATACCAACCGTAACTTCTTTTCTGTCGCCGAGCCCGTCGCGTATATTTTGAGGCAACGGAACGAAAACTTCGCCGAGTCTTACTCCATCGTTTTCGATTACACCGTCCATAAAGTTCATCTGTCCTATGAACCCTGCAACAAATGTATTTGCAGGATGAGCATATATCCTTTGCGGAGTGTCAGCTTGTTGGATTACACCTTTATCAAGTACAACTATTCTGTCACCCATTGTTAGTGCCTCTGTCTGATCGTGGGTAACATAGATAAATGTTGTATCCAATTTTTTGTGTAATTTCTTAATCTCGGAGCGCATCTGTACCCTCAATTTAGCGTCAAGGTTAGACAACGGCTCATCCATAAGGAATACTTTAGGGTTTCTTACCATAGCTCTTCCGAGAGCTACTCTTTGTCTTTGCCCGCCCGACAACTGTTTCGGCTTTCTGTCTAACAGGTTGTCCAAATCAAGCACTTTTGCGACTTCTCTGACCTTTTGGTCAATGATTTTTTTATCTACTTTTCTCATCTTGAGCCCGAACGCAATATTATCATAAACACTCATATGAGGGTAAAGCGCATAGCTCTGGAATACGAACGCAATGTCTCTGTCTTTCGGCGGAACATTGTTTACTACCTTATCGCCGATTGAGATTGTACCCGAGGTTATCTCTTCCAAGCCCGCTATCATTCTCAATATTGTAGATTTACCGCAGCCGGAAGCTCCTACAAGCACGATAAATTCTTTATCCGCTATCTCAAGATTGATATTATTTATTATAATTTTGTTCTTATCATAAGATTTTGATAAGTTTTTTAAACTGACATTACTCATCTTTTGCTTTCTCTCTCGGAATAACTATGTTAAAAATCAAACCTTTCATCGGAGACAACTCTGCCCAAACGACACCGCCCATATCTTTTGCAATATTTGCGACACTGCCGAGTGCCAAAGCTCTCGATATAGTCTTTTTGTTTGCACTGTCAACGACGGCGTACGGGTTAAACAATGTAGCCAAATCGGATTCCATAATCGTCATATTAACGCTGGATACCGTAACCAATACGGAAGCTTTTACAGGCAGATTGCGCGCCGTTAGAAAATCGCTGTCCGCATCAGATATTGTAACATTTACGTTTCCTAAATCTATCTCTCTCATCAAAGTTTCGATAAGGTTCTGCATCATTAGTTTGAAAGAATTTTCTTTCTGCATAACTGTTCTTTTTGTGTCGGCACCGACTTCAAAATCAATTTTGACGGGTTTGTCGCCGTAATTTATTCTGTTAGCCTTGATTATGCACTCTAATGCGTTTACGATATCAAAGTTTTTGTCTTCATCTTCAAGCAGATTTTCTTCGGTCTGTGATAATTCGACCAACTTGTTGAAGAAATACAACAGTTCGGAAGAATTACGCTTGATGATATTCAGGTATTTTTCCTGCTTTTCGGTAACTTCTCCGCCCAAACCGTCAAGTAAACCTTGTGAAAATCCGATAACGGACTGGATTGGGGAGTTAAACTCGTTTGCGAGTTTGACCAAAAACCTGTTTTTGTCACTGTTGATTTTTTGAGATGTTTCCTGTTCCTCTAAGAGGTTTGATATTCTTTTATAATTTTTTGTTGAATCTCTGAGTGCGACTATATACCCGCCTTCAATCTCTCTTGAGGTCAGTTCGTAATATTCATCGCTTTGAGTATTCTTTGCGATAAGGGCTTTATGGGTATTTGCGGAATTTGACGCCAAATCGTAGCCGTTATCCAAAATATCGTTTATGGATTTTGTAGGCAAAAGTCCTTGTTCCATATGGAACAGGTCGTGTGCGACATCGTTTGCCCATTGGATAACACCGTTTGTGCCGACAATCAAAACCCCGTCAGGCAAGTTATCCTGAACGTTTAAGTTTTTCTGCATAGATAATATTTTTAGAATATCCATATATACCCCTGTGCAAATATCGTAACATAAAATATTTGTAGGGTAAACAAGGGGGAAATGTAATTCGTAATTTGTAATTGGAAGGCACTAAGATACTAGGCACTAAGGCACTAAGAGCAGCCGCAGAGCGGAACATCCTCCCCGACTTGGGTAAGGATAGTAGCTCTTATGTTTTGTGACAGCAAAATATTAGAGATACAGGTGGGGAGTAACAATTAATAATATTTCGGTAGACTAAAGTCTACAGACTATCCGCTACGCGGATGCACCCCTCACCCGCCTTCGGCACTCACTCCCACAAAGGGAAGAGGGTTAAGACCGTTGCAGTAGCAACGGCTTAGCTTGTCTTTCGCACAAGCTTTAGTCTCGCCCCCGCCTGCGGGAGAGACCGCAGCTGTTGAAAACAAGCAGTTACAGATGCGAGTGAGGGGGAGCGATAATTATTGCTATTAATATATTATTTTGGTACAAAAAATTGCACCCTGCTTTTCAAGTTAAAAGTTGTAAGTTCGAAGTTTAAAGTTAATAACTCTGCACTTTTAACTTTGCACTTTGCACTCACTTGCCCCTAGCTAAACAACGCCTCTATAAAATCAGACGCATTAAACTGTTTCAAATCGGTCATTTTTTCACCGACGCCGATTAGTTTGACAGGGAGCGACAATTCTTTTGCTATAGCGAGTATAATTGCACCCTTCGCCGAGCCGTCAAGCTTGGTGAGTGCAACGGATGTAAGGTTAACGGCATCTTTAAACACTTTTGCCTGTTGTAGTCCGTTTTGTCCCGTATTAGCGTCTATAACAAGGATGCATTCTCTCAAAGCCTCGGGAGCCTGTTTATCAATAACACTCTTTATCTTGGCTAACTCTTCCATTAAGTTATATTTGTTCTGGAGTCTGCCTGCAGTATCTACCAATATAACGTCAAAATGTTCATTCTTAGCTTTTTGGATAGCCTCATAAACGACTGACGCAGGATCAGCTTTGTCGCGTCTTACAATCTCCGCCCCTGCACGCTTTGACCAAATATCTAACTGTTCCTCAGCAGCCGCTCTAAATGTATCAGCCGCCGCAACAAGCACCTTTTTGCCCTCTTCTTTGAACTTATAGGCGAGTTTCCCGATTAATGTAGTCTTACCGACTCCGTTAACCCCTGTTATAAAATAAATATTTAATTCCCCGTCTTTGTAATTTAATTCGTTGCTCCCCGCAGCATTTAAAGTTTTGGTAAATTCTTCTTTCAAATACTCTTTTACGTAAGACGGTTTTATTTTATCCTGATTTCTCAACTTGTCCACGAGCTCTGCCGCGTAATTGACGCCTAAATCAGCACTGATAAGTAAATCCTCCATATCGTCAAGGACAAATTCCGAAAATTCTTCCTCATCAGATACGGAATCAACAACATTGCCGACAAGAGCCTGAGTGGTTTTTGCGACAGTCTTTTTTAAATTCTCTATACTGTTTGAAAAAAACTTAAACATTAGTCAAGTCCGTTATCCATAACTACCTTTGCTAGTATGCCGTTTATAAATGCGGAGCTGTCATCAGTCGAATATTTCTTTGCAAGCTCCAACGCTTCATCCACAACAACTCTCATAGGAGCCTCTTTTATATACAACAATTCCGCAATGGAAATACGCAAAATATCCTTATCCATCTTTACAAGACGGTTTATATCCCACCCCTTGGAATATTTTTGGATAATATCGTCAATTTCTTTGTGATGTTCTTTGTATGTTTTTGCAATGTTGATTACATAAGCTTTTACGTCGTCTTGAGTATCAAGAACAGCGATTTCCGCAACCTCAAGTGCCAACAATGTTTTTTCCACAATATCCAAAATAGTATCAATCTTTTCTTCCAAATCAGATGTCATAGGGAGCGGAACAGGTTTGTTCTCTACTCCGATAGGACGTTCCAAGTTTGACGGAGAATCTGCCTCATAATCGGCAATCTTGTTTTTTATATCCATCAACGAGGTAACCGCACTCTTTAGCTCATCCGTAGAATTGTTCGATAAAACTCTTATTGATTTTAAAACTATTTCTTCAAACTCTTTTTCCGAATAGTTAATAATCTTGTTATCCAACTGTGAAAATAAAATTAATGCTAATTCTCTGGATGCTCTGCGTGCCTGCATGGTTTTCTCCTGATTTATATTGTGTATCTGACAAAACTATATTAACACAAAGATACGGGATTTTGTATAAATTCGATTTTCATATAATATAAGACGGGGTTTCACGGAATGATTTACTCTCTCCATATACGGTGAAGTGAAAATTGCGTGTCCGTTCAGTGTCCGCATAAACTGTTAATTATTATAGTAAGAGTGTCCTTCAAAGAGTCAGAAAAGAATTGTTTATCATTTATAAAAATACGCATGAGAAAAGGGGCTCATCGCCCCTTTTCATTCAGTATTTGAAACATATCATCGGCATTTTTAGCCGGTATTTATATAAACATTTTTCTCACTTATTAATTGCATGACTTTCCAAAACTGTTACATAAGTTCATGAAGTTTTATGAATGAAGTGGTAGGTATTACACCAATTTTCAGCGTTTTTGATTTTTAATTTTTGACCTCAAAATCGACAAGCATTCATGTTTGTAATAGAATAGAAACTATGCGAGAGATTATTATGGTTAGTGACTTTGACGGTACTATCACCAAAACCGATACACTGTCTAAGTTTCTGGAAGATTATGCCGATGACAGATGGCTGGATATAGAAAACGATTGGAGAAACGGAGATATAGGCTCTAAAGAGTGCCTTGTAAAACAATTCGCCATGGTGCCTAATCTTACGCCAGAATTGATTGAAAAGTTTTTGTCAGAAATAGAGATTGACGAAGGTTTTATCCCGTTCGTAATGAAAGCAAAGAAATCGGGAATTCCCGTTGTCATACTCTCTGACGGGTTGGATTATTTTATAAATAAGATTTTGGAAAGATATCACATAGACTTTGTAAACGTAATCACAAACCACGCGTATTTTGACGAACGCAGGAGGTTTATAATAGAGTTTCCGAACGATTCAAAACATTGCACAATAAATGCGGGCACCTGCAAGTGTAAAGTCGTAAAGCACCTCAAAAAATTGTATAAAAAAGTTCTCTACGCAGGTGACGGCGCCTCCGATTTCTGCGTATCAAAAGAACCTGATATCGTCTACGCAAAAGCGGGACTCTCCGAATATTGCAGAAACCACCATATTAAATATAAGGATTACACAACTTATTACGATATTCTGCAATCGTTATTCAACTAATATTTCATGAAATTGGACATTTAATTTTTCTTATTTTAAAATTATTTTAGAAGCTTAATTTGTCAGGCTCATCAGTCTGCATATTTAATTACGGTATATAAGGGGGAAGCTTATGAAAGCTGTTGTATTTAGTGATAAAGAAGGTTTAAAACTTGATAAAAATTATCCGAAACCCGTTCCTAAAAAGGGCGAAGCTTTAATAAAAGTAAAACTCGCAGGGATTTGTAACACGGATTTTGAGATAACAAAAGGATATATGGGCTATAACGGTGTTTTAGGGCACGAATTTATCGGAATAGTTGAAGATGTAAACGATGACGATAAATCCCTAATCGGCAAAAGAGTAACCGCAGAAATCAGCTACGGCTGCGACGATCCGAATTGCGAATGGTGCGCCGTAAAGAACTACAGACATTGCCCGAACCGTAAAACATTGGGCATATTAGACAAAGACGGATGCTTTGCCGAATACGTCACAATGCCTACAAACGTAATATTTGAAATACCTGACGAAGTCGAAGACGAACAGGCTGTATTTGTTGAACCGTTGGCGGCAGCTTGCGAGATAACGGAACAGTTACACATTCAACCTATCCAAAAAGTTGCGGTATTAGGGGACGGGAAATTAGGCTTAACTGCAGCTCTGACTTTGCACAGCCAAAACCTTGATGTAACCTTAATCGGAAAACATCAAAACAAGCTCGATATTGCAAAAAATCAGAAAGTAAAAACACAATTTTTGCAGGATACAAAGGTAGACAACTCTTACGACGTTGTAGTTGAGGCTACAGGCTCCGTTTCAGGGTTTGAAACCTCTTTGGGCTTGGTAAAACCGAGAGGAGTACTTGTTCTAAAAAGCACAATCGCTACAGGCAAAGAACTCAACCTCGCGCCAATCGTCATAAACGAAATAACCGTTTTGGGTTCACGTTGCGGACAATTCCCGCCTGCTTTAAACCTCCTCAGAAACGGATACATTGATTTTAAACCGTTTATCTCGGGGGTTTATTCGATTGATGATGCGATTGAAGCATTTGAAGCGAACAAAAGAAAAGACACAATTAAGATTTTAATAAAGTTCTAAAATAAGGGATGGCAGACTAAAGTCTACCCTACGCAACTAAGGGTAAGGGCAAATATATAAGGGCAAGTTTGCCAAAAAAAAAATTAAGGTAAAAGATGACAGAAAATATTGAAACAAAAAAGAATAAAAAAGCAATAGGGTGGCTCTCATGGGGACACTTTACAAACGATATCTATACGGGTTTCGTTAACCCGATTATGCCGTTTATATCCGCACAATTAGGGATATCGCTTGCTGTCGCGACTCTTGTTTTGAGTATTTCAAACATCTTTTCATCGCTATTACAGCCGATATTCGGTTTCTTCGCCGATAACATGTTAAAGCGTGCCTTCATCTTTTGGGGCTTAATTATGACCTCAACATTTATACCTATGATTCCGATTGCACCAAACGTTTATGTGTTGGTATTATTGGTAATATTGGGTAGTTTGGGGAGCAGTTTTTATCATCCGCAATCTTCAGGGTTCGTTAGCAGATTTGCAGGCACGGACGATAAAGGCGCCCGCTGTATGGGCAGATTTATCAGTATGGGCTCAATAGGGTTCGCACTCGGTCCGTTAATTGCGACAAGAGTAATTGCCCACGATATGAGCAAAATGCCTTATACATCAATAATCGGATTGTTACTCGCAAGTTGTATGTTCCTCTGTGTGCCAAAATTGTCGGACTATTACAAACAGCCGAAACACAAAGATTTTATAAAATCGTTCAAAGTTATTTTATCAAATAAAACAATGAACCTCCTTATGTTACTTTCTATGATGAAAGTATTGATAACGACAAGTTGCTGTACATTGCTACCGTTCTTATGGAAGAACGAAATGATGTATTCCCCTGCATATATCGGCAACGCTCTCTGCGCATTCACCCTCGCGGGCGGAATAGGCTCTCTTGTCAGCCGTTCTATTGAGGTTAAATTCGGCACGAAAAAATTGCTCTATTTCTCAATGATAGCAACCTTGCCGATGATTATTATATTTAACTTTACCTACCAAACTCATCCGATATTCTCGCTTTTAATGTTTGTAATAATCGGGTTCACAACAATGTTGGCACAGCCTGTAACAATGCTTATGGGACAAAAATTGTTCCCTGAATATAAGAGCATAGTTGCGGGATTTATGAACGGGTTTGCCTGGGGCTTGGTCGGGATTGCGCTATCCTTAATCGGGCTTTGCGCTCAACACTTTGGCATCACAAATGTACTGCTCGTGTTATCCTTCATCCCTGCAATATTCTCATTTATTATTAAATACCTGCCTGATGAAGAATAAAGGTTATATAAGCAAGATTAAAATAAGAACTTAAAAAGATTTAAAATTATGATTTAAGGTTAGTTTGAATTGAAATATATAGAAAAGTCAGCTGGATTGCCACGACAGTCAAGCCTTTGACTGTCTCGCAATGACACCCAAATTAACGTTTTATTTCATTTATTTCACTATTTATCAAAATATTTTTCGTTCAAAATATTTACGGTTTTGTTATATTTTTTATCAACTTTTGTAGTCTTTGAGTGCTCAATCGCATACAAAAACAGTTGCGAATGTTCCGGCTTGCCTGAAAGAAACGCAGGAGAATTAGCAACATCAACTCTTGCAGGGATAATAAGACCGTCTGCGGTCATTTTCTCTATATTTTGTTTTGAAGCAAGATACAAAACAAACTTTAGAGCCTCTTTTTTGTGCTTTGAAGCCTTGCTTATTGCCCAGCCTGACGCGTCGGAAGGAGCAGTGCAATCGGGGAAATTCACGACATCCCATCTGAAAGTTGAACTTTCTCTGTATTTTGGGGTTAACCATCTCCCCGACAAGTGCATTGCGGTTTTTTGTTTAAGAAACATTTGCGCAAGAGTTAAACTCCCAACCTCGGAGGGCGTCGGAGCATAATGACTCTTAAACGCAAGCCCTTTATAAAAACTAATGCCATCCTTAAACTCTTTTGAATCTGATTGTAATACATCATTTGCCCCATTTAAAAAATATCCGATATAAGGCAAAGCGTAATATATATCAGGCTCGTAGCTGATACCAAATGTATTTTTATTAGTCAATTTTTTTGAAATATTTTCCAAATCCGCGAGTGTCCAATCCCTGCTAGGATATTTTACTCCGCATTTGTCAAACAAATCCTTGTTATAATAAATCATCAAAACGGAAATATCTCTCGGCACCGCATAGACTTTGCCATCAACACTCAGTGCCTCAACGCCCTGTTTGAAATACGTTTTTTTGTCTATTACATCCGACAAATCCGCAAGCCTGTTTGAATATACTGGCAGATTAAGATTGTTTATAAATATAACGTCAGGTTCCAAGTTTGACGCAAATAGAAGGTGTATTTTTTGAAAATAGTTTTGCGGGATGTGTTGCAAATTCACCTTGATATCGGGGTTTTCTTTTTCAAAATCAGAGATTATGGGCTTTAAAATACTCATCTCCGAGGCAGAACCCCAAGTTGAAAACGTGATATTAGTAACGGATTTATCCTTATTTCCGCACCCCGTCAAAAACAGGCACAACAAACATATCGTAAAAAAACGTTTCATCATAAGTCAAGCAGCCTGCTCATTGAAGTATCCGAGACTTCAACAACCATCTTGTTTTTGCCTACTCTAACGATATATCTTGTTGCATTATCGGTCTTTTCGGTTTCTTTTAAATAAATCTTATCTTCGACAACGTTATTGAATTTTTTGAGCACGAAGTAATCATCGTCAATATGTCCTACAAGAGAGGAGAAGTTGTCGTAATTAACGAGGTAAATACCTGCGTGGTCGTTGAGTTTTACCTCTGTCAACATAGTTAAATCATCCGTGTCATCATCAGTTGTTTGTTCTTGCGGTTTTTCAGTCTCTTTCGCAACATTTTGGACAGGTTCAGGTGCTTTCGCAACAAGCGCAGGTTCAACGATTTGAGGTTCCTGCGGAGCCGTGATTTGAGGTTCTTCCTCTTCCGTATCGTCTGACATATAATCGAAGATTTCATCTGCAGGCGATTGTTCTGGCAACCCGTTTGCGCTGTTATTTTGCGCCATTGTCTGCATTGCTAATTCGTCAAAGAAGTCTTTATCATCAATATTGCTAAAGTCTGACAAATATCCGTCAGGATTATATTGATTTTCTTGCGGAGCAGCCGTTTCAGGAACAGATAATTCCGCAGGTTTGTCAATAAGTTCTTCGGTTTGCGCATTGTCAACAACAGGTGTTTCAGGAACCTGTGTATTATTTTCTACAGGCTCTGTCGGAGCTGCAGGCTGTTCTGTAGGGATATTGTCCTGAACAGGTGCGACATTGTTTTGTGACATTTCCTGTATTGTTTGTGAAACATCCTCACTTGCTGTTTGTGCGTTGTTTGAAAAATCGTGTTCAAAATCTTCATCAACATAATCGTTGTTGAAGGTTTCATCACCTGTGGCAGGCTCTGCGTCAGGAGTTTTAAAATCGTTTGAATATTGATTTTCAGTTTCTGCCTTGTTGAGCATATCATCAAAGCTTGTGTATGCTGCAGGCTCTTCCGGTTCAGGCAAGGTCGGCTCTTGAGGAGCAGGCTCCGTATAATCGCCCTGTCCGAGAGGTTTGTTGCTCGGAATATAGGTGTTACCGCCGACTTCGGGTTCTTCATGCCTGAAGTTTCTCTCGATTTTCTTGTTAATCTTTTTGTCTAACGCAAGGATAATCATAATAACGATTATCGGGAACGTTATTGCGCCTGCAAGCAACAAGAGTTTCCAAATTCCGAGTTGTGCAAAATCAAAGCTGTGCTTATTTGGTTTCGGCTTATCCAAGCCCCTTTGTTGTCTTTTCTTGAGTCTTGCAAGTCGTTTTTCGTGTCTTTCTTTTTCGATTTTTACATCGTTTTCTTGAATTTCCTTGTTTAAAATAGCATCGTTGGAATTGTCAACCAACGGAGCATTTGTATTTGTTTTAACCTCGTGTTCAAGTACATCTATCGGTTTTTGTGCAGGTTTAGCCGCAATCTTCTTTGTAGAAACCGCAGGTTTTGTTACAGGTTTCGGAGTCGGTTTTGCAGCTTGCTTAACAGGCTTAACCTCAGGTCTTGTCGCTTTTTTAAGCGGGTTAACAAAATGTTTTTGATTGTTGGAGGCTGTCTTAACCGTAGTCGGTTTCTTTTCAGCCGGTTTTTGTGTTGTTGGTTTTGTTGCAGATTTTACTGCATGTTGAGTGGTATTTTTAGCGACAGCAATCTTAGCGGATTTAGCTTTTGTATCCGCAGGATGAGTGGTGTGTTTTGACGTTGCGAGCTGTTGAGTTCTCGGGACAACGTTTATTGCGTGGTCACTGGTTATGGTAATTTTTGTATAGCCTTTGCCTCCGCTTACGGCTTGAGTGTTAACGGTGACGTTAGAGACCGAGCCCGAAACATTGTTCATCTTAGGCGCCCCGCGAAGGGAGCTTTTGGTTTCAGGCATCAGGATAACGTATTTGTTGTTAGCTTTTTTGTTCACAACAACAGGTTCCGTGTAAGGTCTGTCGGTGTAAATCATTACTTTGACTGCATTACCGGATTCCTTGTTGACTCTTACGTCAACAACGTTATTCTTATATGAATCAGCAAAAGCAAGACTCGTTGTCATTAACGATGCCAGCAACAATGCTGATAATTTCTTTTTCCCGTTAGTTCCACTCATCATATTCATTTTAGCACATATATCAATTGTGTACAATTGTAAAGTTTTTTTTGAAGTGTGAAATCATACAAATAGTGTAGACTTTATATAAGTGTAAGAAGAAAATGAGTAACAACTCAAAAGGAGCTAAAATGATTGACACATGTTAAAGCAATGCCTAACGGCTACATAACTTGCGGGAGACAGAAATAAAATCAGAGAAAAGATAAAGAAATAAATAGAGAAGAAGAAATAAAAACAAAGAGAAAGACTAGTTTAGAGGTAACAAAAACAACAAATAAGAAGAAACACAGGAGCTTTATAAAATGAACGTATTAACAAGATACGCATTTATCTCTACATACAATGCAGAAAAATTGACAAAACAACAAGCAACAACAAACAATATCGGCAGTGTAGATTTCTCAAAATGCGATAAAGACGGCGACGGAGAAATTTCACTGGATGAAATTTTAGCAAATCAAGATGTTTGCGACAAACTGATGAAGGCTATTCAAGCAAAGATTGATAAGAACAGCAATGAACAGGCAAGCCTGAAAGCACAACAGGCGAAAGCAGAGCAAACATCTGAAAAACAATTTGAATTAGCAGCATAATTGCACCAAATATTCAACTATCAAAAAAGTAAAAAGCAAACCTTCGAGGTAATTGGTTTGTGGCGTGATTAAATTATTAGGAAAAATTTAAAAGAAACTGTCCGACGGGCAGTTTCTTTTTTAGTTACAATATTATGATTGAATAAAACCGTCTTATTTTTAATATCAATAGTGTTATACACTTGTAATATTTGGGAACATAAGTTATAATAAAATCACAGGGTGGTAGTTCTCCTAAACTACCAATAGCCCTTAGAAGTCTAGCGGTTCTTATCTTTTGAGGTAAGAACCGTTTCTTAATATGTATAAAATCATAAAGATTAGTAATAAACTAACATTGAATTTATCCATACAGACCTCCTTTCTAGTCGGTCCTTTACCCGAAGTCTATAACAATTGGAGGTTAGGTTTCCTTTTGAAAAGAGCTATCTTTACCTTGCGTTTATAGTTTAACATATTTTCTGCAGTTTGTCTAATGTATATTATAAAAGAAACTGTCCGATGGGGCAGTTTCTTTTTTAGTGTTTCTTTCTATTATATTGAAATTGTTAATACAATGTGTTACAATATTAATACAATGTGATATCAATATAACAAGGATTTTCAAAAATGGCACAATCAAATATAAGTATAAGAGTAGACAAAAATCTAAAAGAACAATTTGACAAAATCTGTGATGAATTGGGTTTCACTATGACGACAGCAATAAACATGTTTTTAAGAAAAGTCGTCAGAGAACGTGGAATCCCGTTTGCCTTATCTCTAAATGATTATAACGAAGAAACCCGCAAGGTTATTGAACAAACGGAACAAGGGAAAGGACTTGTCGGACCGTTCAATAATATGGAAGACCTAAAAAAATCATTAGAGGAAGACTAGGATGTTGAATATATATTATTCCACCAAAATAAAAAAAGATTTAAAATTATTAAAGAAGAGGAAGTATAATATAGAAAGTTTTTGGGCAGTTGTCGAATTATTGGCTAATAATAAGGCATTGCCACAAAAATATTTAGACCATTCTTTGAGCGGGAATTATGCAGGATATCAAGAATGCCATATTGAACCTGATTGGTTGTTGATATATAAAATAACCAATGACTAACTAACTTTAATATTATCCAGAACAGGTTCACACAGCGATTTATTTTAGATTTTTAATATACGAAAAATACTCATTATTTTTATATTGTTCTGTTTCTTGTTGGATTTGTTGTTTTGTCAAAAATCCGACGCGATAAGCAACTTCTTCCAAGCACGCTATTTTAATTCCTTGGTTTTCCTCAATTGTTTCGACATACTGGCTTGCCCTCAAAAGAGAACTGTGCGTCCCCGTATCGAGCCAAGCGAACCCACGTCCGAATAATTCAACATTCAGTTTATTTTTCTCAAGATAAATTTTGTTTAAATCGGTAATCTCTAATTCACCTCTTGCGGATGGTTTTAAATTCTTTGCATACTCAACGACTTTGTTGTCATAAAAATACAAACCTGTTACCGCATAATTTGATTTAGGCTCTTTTGGTTTTTCTTCAATAGAGATAACTTTGCCGTCCTTGTCAAATTCAACAACACCAAATCTTTCGGGATCTTTAACGGGATAGCCGAAAACAGTTGCTTCGCCGTTTTCTTGAGCATCTTTTGCAGCTTTCTTCAACATCCCCGAGAACCCCGGACCATAGAAGATATTATCGCCTAAAATCATTGCAACCGAATCGTCTCCGATAAACTCTTCTCCAAGGATAAACGCTTGCGCAAGCCCTTCCGGTTTTGGCTGAACCTTGTATGAAAAATGCACGCCGAATTGGGAGCCGTCGCCCAAAAGTTTTTCAAAATTCGGGATATCGTGAGGGGTGGAAATAATCAGAATTTCTCTTATCCCTGCAAGCATTAAAACAGATATAGGATAATAAACCATAGGTTTATCATAAACCGGCAAAAGTTGTTTTGATACAACCATTGTACTCGGATATAACCTTGTTCCGCTGCCGCCTGCAAGTACAATTCCCTTCATCTTATACCTCTTTCCTTAATTTTATATAATCCGCCAGAGCATCCTCCCAGTTTCTGCAAATCCCGTGGTTATCCATAACACTGTAAGACGGTCTTTTCGCAGGTCTGGGAAATTCCTCCGTTGTGCAAGGGTTTAAATTAACCTTCAACCCGCTAAGTTCAAACATTTTCTTTGCAAACCCGTACCAACTTGTCTTTCCGCTACCGCATACATGATAAGTTCCGAACGGAGCCTGTTCGCCGAGGAGCTTTATTATTCCGTTTGACAGCTCCACGGTCCACGTAGGACAGCCAACCTGATCATCAACAACTTTTACTTCAGGTCTGTCAGCTAGCGATATCATTGTTTCTACAAAATTTTTGCCGTGGATACCATATAACCAACTTGTACGAGTTATATAATGTTTTTTACAGTATTTGCGGACAGCCTCTTCCCCTTCCCATTTTGTTAAACCGTAGTTGTTAAGAGGGGCGGTTTTGTCTGTCGGCTCATAAGGTTTCGTACCATTTCCTGCAAATACATAATCAGTAGAGATATAAACAAGTGTTGCGCCAATTTTTCCGCAAGTTTTTGCAATATTTTCGGTACCGTTAGCGTTGATTTTTCTTGCGGTTGCTAAATCTTCTTCCGCTTTATCAACATTGGTATAAGCGGCACAATGGATTACGATATCCGGCGTTTCTTTTTGTAAAACGGTTTCAACCATATCAGGGTTGGTTATATCCAAAGTTTGAACATCGGTTCTTATGACATCATAGCCGTTTTTCTCTAAGATAGGGCACAAGTCCTGTCCGAGCATACCGTTTGCACCTGTCACCAATACCTTTTTATGCATTTGCAAAACTCCTTTTATTTTCGATATTCTTTATCCAGTCCTGATTATTCAAATACCAATCTATGGTTAATTTTATGCCTTCTTCAAAAGTTACGGACGGTTTCCAACCGAGTTCAGCCGTTATTTTGTCGTTTGATATTGCATAACGTCTGTCATGTCCGAGCCTGTCTTTAACATACTCAATAGAGCTTTCATCCTTGCCCATTGCATCAAGTATAAGATGAGTGATTTCAAGATTTGTTTTTTCGTTATGACCGCCTATGTTGTAGACTTCACCGATTTTACCTTTATGCAAAACGGTATCTATTGCCTCGCAATGGTCATAGACATAAAGCCAATCACGGACATTTTGACCGTCCCCATAGACAGGAACTTTTTCGCCTTTTAAAAGTTTTGAGATGAAAAACGGAATAAGTTTTTCAGGGTATTGGTAAGGCCCATAATTGTTTGAACAACGGGTGTTCAATGTTGGCAGACCGTAGGTTTTGTTATAGGCTCTGACGAGCATATCCGCACTTGCTTTGCTTGCGGAATACGGACTGTTCGGAGCGAGTGGAGTAGTTTCGTAGAAATACCCCGTTTTGCCCAGTGTTCCGTAGACTTCATCCGTAGAAACCTGTAAATACTTTTCAATCCCGATTTCTTTACATGCCTGCAACAGGTTCAATGTACCTTGGACATTCGTTTCAATGAATATTTCGGGCTGTTTTATCGAGTTGTCAACGTGAGATTCTGCAGCGAAATTTACAACGCAATTTACTTGAGAAATTAAATCTCTGACAAGGTTGTGGTCACAGATGTTTCCGTGGACAAATTCATAATTCGGGTTATCTTTTACGTCGTCTAAGTTCTCGATATTCCCGCAATATGTGAGGGCATCAAGGTTAATTATTTTGTAATCGGGATGTTTTTTGAGTTCATGCCTTACAAAACAACTCCCGATAAAACCTGCCCCGCCTGTTACTAAAAGTGTTGTCATTATATTAGCTCCTCATTGTTAATGTCGCGGAATTTTGGTTGCACTTTGTCTTTATCAGACAGTATCGGCTCAAAATCTATGCCCCAATCGACATTTATATCTTTGTCGCACCATAAAATGCCTCTGTCAGCTTGCGGAGCGTATTCCCCTGAGGCTTTGTATAAGAGTTCTGCCTCATCTGACAGAACAACAAACCCGTGCGCAAACCCTTCGGGGATAAATAACATATGCTTGTTATCTTCACTCAATTCTACTTTCACATATTGCCCGCGAGTCGGGGAATTTGGTCTAATATCTACCGCAACATCGTAAATCCGACCTCTTGAACAGCGCACAAGCTTTGCCTGTCCGTGAGGTTTTGCCTGATAGTGTAATCCACGCAGTACGTGCGCTGACGATTTAGAATGATTGTCTTGATTAAATTCAACATCTATCCCGTTTTTAACGAAATCAGATTTTTTGTAACTTTCCATAAAAAATCCTCTGTTGTCGCCAAAAACTTTAGGTTTTACAAGGATAACATCTTTTATTTTTTGTCTTTCAAATTCAAACGGCATATTTTACCCCTTATTATACGTATACGTTTATTTTATCATGAATATTACGCATGCGTTTAATATAGGAGCATATCTTCTTACAATATAATAACCTTAAATAATCTTATTATTTTACTCTGATTTTTATTTTTATACCTAAAATAGATATAATTTTATGTTGTTGGCTGTTATTATATTCATTTCTTACAGAAAAAATTCGTTTTGGTGGAAACATTTCTTTTTTTATTATATCCATCGTGTCTGCTGGGATATTAATACATCTCCATACTGCATATCTTGAGTTATAAATATCATTATTTTTTTTCATTTGTTCCGTTCTTTTCTTTTTGCCAAAAGAGCAACAACGTTTATGATACACATATAAATCATCTATCAATACATTTTTCCAACCATTCACACTTGCTCGTTGCGAAAAATCAACCTCTTCACAATATCCTTTTCCGTATATTTCATCTAAATAACCTTGTGTTTCAATCACTGATTTTCTAATACAGTAACAAAAACCTTCTGCAGAACTCAATCTCGGATAAATACACTTATGTTTTAACCTTAGAAGATTGTTCATATCTTCAATGGACATGTTTTCCCTTAAAGGAATGTAATTTTGTCCTGAAAAACTGCTTATCGGAGATGCAGTTCCGATTTTAGAGTCAGAATTAAAACATTTTATTATTCTTTCGCAAAATTCTTTCGGGATTATTGTGTCACTGTTTAATAAAACAACAATATCCCCTTTTGCCATCTTCATTCCTTTATTACAGGTTTTAATGAACCCCAAATTTTCTTCGTTATTTACTAAGATGAATTGGGTATTATCCTTCGCAAATTTATTTAAAAAATCTGTTGTGTCTTGCTTTGAACAATCATTGATGAGAATAGTTTCGCCTAAATAAAAGTTGAAATTTTCTTTAAGACTATCCAGCAATAATTTTACTTCTTCCAATGCATTATATATAGGTACTACAACCGTAATTTTTTCATTTAGTTCCTCCGATTTTTTCATTTAGTTCCTCCGACTTTTTTATTTAAATTTTTCAAAATACTTTTTATTTATTTCTTAATTTTATCTTGAAACCTAGTAGTATAATGATTTTATGCAATTTATCGGCAGATTCATTTATAGAAAATATTTTTTGCGAAAAATTCCAAACATATAATGGACTTTCTATATCTTGATTAAGTGTCTGGATTTTAGCATTTCTGTCATAAAATAGGCTTTGCTTATAATATTTAAGCCACAACTTTGAACATATCGAATTTTTAAACTTCCATGGTTTATCTTTTGATGAAAAATGAATAATATACGCTTTTTTATAAATATCATTTAAATTTTTATAATGAGAATTATATACCTTATTTATATCGGACATTTTATATCTGTTACAAGCACGTATTAAATTGATATATAAAAAGTTATACCGTATATCTATAAATCTTACTTTTGGTAGTAGTATTTGATTAAAAATGTTTTGATCCATTAGGGAATTATCTTTTGATTCTTTTTTTGTTTGAACCAGTTTTGCAGGCATATTTTCATCCCTTAGCTTTTTTAAATTCAATAGCATAACTCCGGAATTAAAATAACCATTTTTCTTAGCTTCAGAATTATAGTAAATTTTTCCCGAATCGTTTACAGCAACAACACAGTTATTCAAAAAATCATGATTATATAAATCGAATAAATCTTTCTTAACTATTATATCTCCGTCTAAATATAAAACTTTATCTAAGTTATTCAAAAGATTTGGCAATTCAAATTTTAAGAGTGCGCTAATGGTTGCGCAACAAGGCTCTGATTTATCAAATTTATGAAAACCTAAATACTTATCACTGTTTGCCTTTATAATATTGATGGTAGTATTTTCGTCATTGTATTGCTTAAACTTTTCAATGTTTTCTTCCTCTACATTTGATAAAACTAAATAAATATTTAATTTCGTATTTTTATTTTTATTCTTTATCAAAGATGTTAGTGCTGTCGCTGTTGGAATGACAAAGCCGTTATCAGTTATAAAAACAACGTTCAATTTGTTACAGTTGTTCGTTATCTTTATTTTAAACTTTATTCCTAAAACAGTTATAATCTTATGTTTTGTACCGTTGTGGTATTCATTTCTTATAGAAAAAATCATTTTCAACAATCCGACTGGTCTGTTAAATTTTCTTTTATCAAGCTTCTCTAAAATATTCGGATAATACTCTAAAACATTCTTCATTTGTTCATCATTTCTATTATTATCAACATTGTCGTGCCATAAACTATTATCTTGAGTTCCTTCTATATAATGCAAATCAAAACACTTATTCGCAATTACATTTATTTTTCTGTTATTCATAACAGCCATAGCCCAAAACCATATATCATCTGCATTTTGAGCTAATCTTGTAAATAAATCTTTATTCAATACATCTTTGTATAGTGAGAGCGGCGGATATAATACCCCACCTACTCCAGTAAAAAAGTTATTAAATGATGGTTTTACATTGTATATGTCCCATAACCAATCATTATAATTATTCAAGTTCTTTTGCTTATCAAAAGTAATCCTGTGTGCTCTATGACAATGTAGCATTTCAGGATGCTTTTTATAGGCTTTGTATAATTTTTCAAGCCAATCACTTTCATATATCAAATCATCATCTGCAGTAACTATAACAGAATCAGGATATTTTTCTAAAGCAGGAATTAGCTTTTTATAACTTTTTATATCTTCATACCAATCTATAGTTAAACCTTTATCTTGCAATTTGAGCAATTCTTTAGGCAAGTCTTTTTCTTTGTTGGGGAATTGTTCCGGCGCAAGCCATAATATTACTTTATCCGCTTTCATTGTTTGGTTTAACAGACTCTCTATTGCTTGATTAACCGTATTAATTCTTGCAGGATAAGAGGTTAACGATATTATAATTTCGTTTTTTCCCTTTTGATTTTTCATTTATTCACCCTTCCCAATGCATACATATTCGACTCTGTGCGATAATCAGGTAGTTTTACTTTCGTTTGCGTCTTATTCCGTTTAGATTTATGATTCACACACTACTATACGTATGCGTATAGTTTACCACAAACATAATATATGCGTATATGTAAAAGTAACAATTTTATAAAATGTATTTAACAAAAGTGTTGACTCACACACTTTTATTAAGTGACAATAATAATTATTGTATCCTGAATGACTATAGAAGAAAAGTCTTCGGGTAAAGGACTACTGTTTTATTTTACTCTATCAGACTTCCACACTATTTATCAAGTAACCAATCAACAATGTTAATATGTTTTATTCCGTTATAAGATGTTTTCGGGAGAATATCCATTGTAATTATAAACTTAGGATTATGGTCTTTTATTTTATTAAGAGGCGTAAGTTCTCTTGAAAGCGTTTCAGAATTGTTAACAGTCTGTGCGACTTGATAATAATATCTTTCACCATCATTTTCCGCTATAAAATCAACTTCCAAATCGCCTAATTTTCCGATATATACTTTAAATCCTCTGCGTTTGAGCTCCAAACATACAACATTTTCTATATTGTGTCCGATATTAGATTTGCTGTTATTAAGTAAAAATCTTTGTAATCCTAAATCAGTCACATAATATTTACATTGAGTTTTTAATAATTGTTTGCCAGAGATATCGTATCGATTTATTTTATTAAGGATAAAACTGTCTGACAATGCTCTCAAATAAGATTCCACGGTAGGAGAAGATATTTTTCGTCCGTAAGAAGTTAAAGTATTACTAATTTTTTTCGGGGAAGTTAAATTCCCGACGTTATCAAACATAAATTTTATAATGTTTTCAAGAGTTGTTACATCGCTGATTTTTTTACGTTGCACAATATCTTTTAAAACGATTGTGTTATATATGCCTTCCAAATAATCCCGTTTGGATTGTTCATCAGACAAATTCAACATATAAGGGAATCCACCTTCTTGCAGATATAGACTGAATTTTCTGTCGTTGTTATCTCCGTCTATAGCAGAGGCAAATTCCTTGAAAGATAACGGCAACATAGATATTTCTACATACCTACCCGATAACAATGTCGCAAGTTCACTCGAAAGGAAAAATGCGTTCGAGCCTGTTATGTATATATCCGTATTATCTTTAATGTAAAGCGAATCTACAGCTTTTTCAAAATTTTTAACATGTTGGACTTCATCCAAAAAAATATAGTTCTTTTTATCGGGAATTAATTTTTTTGAGATTTCATCATACAAAACCTTGTAATCTGTCAAATATTCATATTTGATATCTTCAAAATTTATGTTTATTATCTGTGATTGTTGAACCCCCACAGATAACAAGTATTGCTGATATATTTTGAATATGGTCGATTTACCGCAACGTCTGATTCCTGTAATAACTTTAATCAGGTTCTTGTCTTTGAAAGCAATCAATCTGTTTAGATATTCTGTACGTTCTATCATATAATTATTATAAATTATTTTGCGAAAATGTCAAGTTTTTAAAATACATTTTAAAAACTTCTATAAATTGGAACTTTTTTAAAATGCATTTTAAATTTTGGCTATTTATTCTTTCTTATTGCATTGCAACAATATAGGTCTTTACACGCCCTTTCCCATGCATATGTATTCAAACCCTCTCTGTTCGATTCGTTCAGGGTTATACTGGTTTCTGCCGTCAAAGATTAATGGTTGGTTCAATAACGATTTAACTCTGTCCATATCCGGATGACGAAATTCGTTCCATTCTGTCAAAAGCAACAATGCATCCGCGTCTTGCAAAGCCTCATAACTAGACTTCGTATAAGTTATTCTGTCTTGGAAATAGAACTTAGCCGTGTCCATTGCTTTCGGATCATACGCTTGTACCTTTGCACCTCGTTTCAATAACTCATTGATAACCGTTATAGCAGGAGCCTCTCTCATATCGTTTGTTTTTGGCTTAAATGCCAATCCCCAAACTGCAAAAGTTTTACCCTCAACATTATTGTCAAAATGTTTCAAAACCTTGTTCAAAAATACCGTTCTTTGAGCCTTGTTTGTATTATCAACGGCTTTGAGGATTGAGTTATCCGCTCCGTTATCTTCGGCAATAGATATCAGAGCTTTTACATCTTTCGGGAAACAACTTCCGCCATATCCAATCCCGGGGAATAAGAACTTGTTCCCTATTCTCGTATCGGTAGAAATGCCGACTCTTACCATTTCGGCATCTGCTCCGACCTTCTCACAAAGGTTTGCTATCTCGTTCATAAATGATATTTTTGTAGCCAAGAAAGAATTAGCTGTGTATTTTGTCATCTCCGCAGACTTTACATCCATAACGATTACACGGTTGCCTGTTCTAAAGAACGGAGCATAGATTCCTTGCATAATAGCGGTTGCTTTATCGGAATTTGAACCGATAATGACTCTGTCAGGGGACAGAAAATCATCCACTGCGTTACCTTGTTTTAGAAACTCTGGGTTTGAAACCACGTCAAACGGTTGTGTTGTGTATTGTTTAATCAGTGCAGTAACTTTTTCTGCAGTACCGACAGGTACAGTCGATTTATCAACGATAACTTTATACCCGTTCATAGCTTTAGCGATTGATTTTGCAACCTGCAAAACATATTGCAAATCGGCAGAACCGTCTTCACCTTGCGGAGTGCCTACTGCAATAAAGCAAACATCCGATTTTTTGACTGCCATATCGATATCAGTCGTGAAAGTCAAACGTCCTTCGCGGTAGTTGACCTTTATCAATTCCTCAAGTCCCGGCTCGTATATTGGCACAATACCGTTCTCAAGTTGTTTTATTTTATCTTCGTTATTATCCACGCAGATGACGTCATTGCCCATATCAGCAAGGCACGTCCCTGCTACTAATCCTACATATCCTGTTCCTATTACCGTTATTTTCATCTTTGTTTCCTTTTTAGCTTTATCTTTATTCCTAAAATTGTAATGACCTTGTGTTTTTTATCAATTGAATCTTTTATTGATAACAGTTTGTCTTTTAAACTTTCGCCATAGTTAGCCAAATTTTTTAATGTCGTATTTTTATATAAAACCTTTGCCAATCCTTCGATATCTTTGTTTCGTATAAATACTAATAAATTTTTAAAATCAAAATTTTCTTTTAATTTGTTTGCATCTTTACACATATAGAAATAATCTATCATAGCCTTTGCACATTCTTGTTTTGCAATAAAATCATCATTTTTAAATGGCAAATAAAATACCATATGGTTATACATTAATAAATATAAATCCATATACAAAGATTTATTTTTAGTATATAAATCAGAAGAATTATAATTATTTAAAATTAATTTGTATGCTATTAAAGCAGACTTAATACTGGACAAGGATATTTTGTCAGCGTCCAAACTATCTTCTCGTCTATAATAATTATAATAAACATTATCAATTAATGATAACGTATGAGTACACATAATTGCTCTATTTAAAAATACAATATCCTGTGCTTTTCTACATTCATCAGGAAATCTTATATTGTTGTTTTTTATCATCGAATGCTTATATATTGCAGTTTGCCATTCCTGTATAAAATAATATTTTCCTTTTTCTTTTATTTGTTGATTTATTGTTCCATATATTATTTGCCCATCAAGACTAATCCATTTTACATCGCATTTTACAATATCCGCATCATTATCTTCTTTAGCTTTTTTATATAATTCTTCATAAAAATTCAAGTCCACGGTATCATCAGGATCAACAAAACCAAGATATTCTCCTATAGCGATATCTAATCCTTTATTTCTAGCGACAGCAGCACCTGAATTTTTCTCTAATTTAATTATTTTTATTCTGTTATCTTTCTCTGCATATTTTTCTATAACTGATAAAGATGAATCTGTTGAAAAATCATCTATATATATCAATTCTATATCTTTCAATGTTTGCTTTGTTAAACTCTCAAGATTGCTTGTAAGATATTTTTCTACATTATATACAGGTATTATTACACTAACCTTTGGCATTGTTTTTCCTCTTAATTTTTATCTTTACCCCTAATATTGTTATGATTTTATGCATTTTATCTTTGTCATTTTTTATTGAAAAGAGGTTCTCTATAAATCTATAATTACCATATTGATGATGATAAATTCTTATTCCGAATAAATATATTTTTTCCTCTTTAGTATTCGTTTTTTTACAAAAAACTTTTGATAACAATTCTTGTTTTTTATACCTTTTTATATCTTCCTCAAAGCCAGTCATTATCAAGTATTTTTTATATTCTGAATTTAGCGGATGTAACGCCGATAGATTCCATGGTTTTGTTGCGCCGGTAAAATGTACTATTGCAGGATTTAGAGCTGCAATTTTTTCTTCTTCCTTGGTATAAAAATGGTCTAAAACATATCCTGTATAAGCAGGTGAAGCAACATTCCAACGCAATGGTAGATATAAACATTTCCCGTTTAAAACTCCATTAAGGATATCTTGATCTTGCATAATTATTTGCTTTTCGTGTTCATTATAATAAGCAATAGACGTTTCTGCTAAGTTCAAATTCCTTAGTCTTTTCATATTGAAAACAATCATCCCTGCATTAAAATATTTATTCTCTGGTGGTAAATTTAATCTTTCTACATTTTCTTTACTTGACTCATCCTCAACGACTCCGGCTATATAATCATCTAGGTTATAACTCCATAATTTTGCCAAATCATCTTCTGCCAACATATCACAATCCATATAGATACATTTGTCCATATCTTGTGGCAATACATCAGGCAAATATAATCTGTAATATGTGGTAGCACTTATCCAATCACGATTTAACGGGAATTTAGAAAAATCAAAATTACTAACATCTATAAAATTAAGTCCGAAATCTCTTTTTTGTTTTAAACTATTTAGTTTCCTTTTATTTTCTTCCGTCAAACCAGTATTCAATATATAAAAATTATAATAATTGGATAATGGAGAATTAGCTAATATTGATACAATCGTAACCGCACAATGTTCAACATAGTTATCATCTGTGGCAAAAACCACATTTATATTATTTATTATTTGGTGATTTTGTTTATTATAAAAACTTCCGTTCCCGAGTACAATTTCCTCATTATTTAATTTTATAATTTGTTTTTTTTGAAAATATTTTTTATTTTTTATTCTTATATTTATCCCTAAAATTGTTATTACTTTATAAACCCCTTCATTTTTTAGAGAAAAAATATTTTGATACCATTTTTTATTTCTGAGTAAATTTTTACTATGCAGTCTTCTATAATCTTTTTCACTATAAAAATAATCTTTATCATATTCGTAAATGTTTAATACAGGAAAAACTTCATTCTGCAATTTATCAGCCAACAATTTTTTATTCGTTTTATCTTTCAAAGTATCTAATTGCCAAAAGCTATGCACTACCAACCAATTGATATAACTCTGTTTTACATCTTCATATTTGTTATTCTGTTCTAATTTTTCTTTCAATATAAAAGCTGATTTTATATAATCAAAAGGATACTCATCCCTTTTATTTTCTAAAGAAGTCGAAATTTTTCTATGTATTACCAGATTGTCTTTTATAACAGAAATTCTATCTGCTAATACTAATGATAAAAATACAAAAGCAGCATCTTCAGAATTGTGTATATCAGGAAATTCTAAATTATATTTCTTTAAAAAACTTGTCTTATACAATTTATCCCAAGCCCAACCTTGGCAAAAACCGATTATATGTTTCGGCATATCTTTATAATTAAAGACGTTTTTATTTGGTAAATATTTTTCATGAACAGCATTCTTCAAATCTAAAAATACATTCTCTCTATCAAAATATTCACGACTTCTACAAATTGTTATATCAGCATTTTCATTCAATGCGTTATTATAAAGCTTTTCCAGCATATTCAATTCAAAATAGTCATCAGAATCCAAAAAGATTGTATAGTCGCTTGTTGCAGACTTTAAACCGTTATTACGGGAAAGTCCTGCCCCTTGATTTTGTTGTTGTATTATTTTTATCCTGTCATCTTTATTAGCATATTCTTTCAATATTTGCAAAGAATTATCCGTAGAGCCGTCATCAACGCAAATTATCTCAATATCCGTCAAAGTTTGATTGACGACGCTGTCTAAACATTCTCTCAAATATTTCTCTACATTATATACAGGTATTATTACACTAACCTTTGGCATTGTTGTCCCTTAAGATTCCTTGCCGAGTTTGTTCCCCAAATCAACTTTACTCCGTCCGATTACTCTTCTCTTATAAACGGAGCGACACCCGACATAATACGTATATTTTAACATAAACATAACATATACGTATATAATATACACATATTTTTACACTATTATGAAATACTGACATCTTTCAAAATGTATATTTTTTAATCCGGTATCATTAAATTATTAATCGTAAACAACCGGAAAATGAATTACATAAATAGACTCTAATTTGAAATAAAGTTATTAATTTTACAATATGATTCTCTGGAGCAAAACAAGGATTCTACCTGCATTTAGCTTATTACCAATACAAGCACTGTTATATTTTATTATTTATATTATTAGCATAGAAACCCACTACTTTGCTATTTTTTCTTATTCCTCTTCATCTTTATCGTGAACCCTAACAACTTGATTATTTTGTATTGCCCGTTCATTCCGTTTGTAAGAGAAAACAGGTTTCTTGATATCAATTTCAGATTATTTTTGAACGACGGATTTCGATAGGTCGGCAAATCCATTGCCCTGTCTCCGTATTTATCTTCCAGATACATCAAATACAGACCTATCATATACTCCGACACAAACCCGTATAACCTCGGTATATCCCCGTCCTTCACCGCATAATCCAAGGTGTATTCTTGCATCTCTTTCGGATAATTCTCTTTTAAACCGTCTATCACAATTTGAGAATCTTTTTGTCTGTCGTGTTTCAACAGTTCCAATACAAGCGGAATAATCTCTTCACACATATTGAAGAAATCTTCACGTTTCATGATGAACATTGAGCTTGTATGCATTCTGTCTTTGTTTACAGCCTTCAAATACTGTCTGTACAATATCGGATGATTTTCCTCCGACAGATTTATGAATTTTTGGAATAATTCATACCCGAATGGCTGTTTATCCATTGTAATCTGAGATTTTGTAATAACATCATAATCTGTCATCAATTTGTTCAAATATCGCTTGTTCAATCCCAACATCTGTAACGTTGTCCCGACAGGAGTACAGCTGTACATTTTCGACAGATTGAACAACCTTCTGTAGTGCATTAACCCGATATAGTCAGGGTTCCCTATCTTATCGTAATTCTTCCAAGCCCAATATATAGCCGTGAGTTCGTTCACATCTCTGTTTAAAGATGAAATGTTATCACCCGTATTATCTCCGATAGTATTATCCATCAGCCAATCGAATTCATCTTTGGTGATTTGTCCGTCTTTTGATTTCTCCAGCGCTACCTCTCGTCCGCAATGTATAGGCAACACAACATCATTCTTGAAAAGTTTATCCTTCTTGTGGTAACAGATTAATAACTTGACTGATTTATTACTCTCTGTAATACTTTTCCGACTTGAAAAGGTATTTATTAATCTGTCAAACATTTCCTCTAATCCGACTTTTGCACTCCAATTTAAAGCCTCTAACTTTGTAGTATCTACGACAAGTTTTGTCGCAGGCGGATATAACTTGTCATCAAGTTGAAATTTTACCTCTGATGTCTTATATTTATTACTCAGTTTGTACGCCAATTCTTTGATGGAACACTTTGCAGCCTTATTCGCTACGTTATAGCTTTCTCCGTTTATTCCTCTTTCCAATAATATGAATATTGCAGCAATTGCATCCGTGATGTAGCAATAATTTCTCGTGGTTTCTCCGTCCGTCTTAAGCACAATATCCTGTTTCTCGCACACATTTCTTGAAAATTGTGCAAATACACGATTGTCCTTGTAATCTACGCTCGCTCCGATTGTTTGGACGAGTCTCGCTATTTTGACAGGCACTCCGTATTCCGCAAAATACGATGTGCAAAGAGTCTCTGCCAATCGTTTGCTCTCTGGGTAAGAACTCCTTGTCTTTAAAATGTTTAAATATCCGTAATCGTTTTCTTTTAACGGTTCTTTCCCGTCTATCGGAACTATCCCGTAAACCTCCATTGACGATAAGTAAACCATACTCTTAATCTTCTTATCTTTTGCAAATTCAAGGACATTTTTTGTTCCATGAATTATAGAATGTATCGTCTCTATAGGATGTTCTATAAAATACCTTGAACTTGTACTGTTTGCCGTATGAATTATATAATCAACTTTTCCTCGGTATCTAAT
>DLEF01000056.1 GCA_002481545.1 Cyanobacteria bacterium UBA7753
TCCACCGATAAATTATCGTTTAGCGAAAAATAAGGAATGAAAAATGCAAGGACTATACACAGAAGAAAGTTATGAAAATTCAGTAATAGAACTGTTCCAAAATATGGGTTATCAGCATATCTATGGGCCGGATATCGAAACTCGTGATTTTTATAGTCCTTTGTATGAAGATGTGCTTGTGGATTATATCCACAGATTAAATAAAAATGCTCCTGAAGATGCAATTCAAGATGCTTTATACAAAATTAAAAACATAGATAATAACGAGTTATTGCAACAGAATATGGTTTTTATGGATTATTTGCAGAACGGTATTCAGGCTCGTTATATGGAAAATGGAGAGCAACGTTCAACAATTATTTATCTTGCAGATTTTGAAAATACCGATAATAACTCTTTTATCGTTGCTAACCAATGGACGTATATAGAAAATTCCGAAAAAAGACCTGATGTGCTGATTTTCTTAAACGGTATGCCAGTTGTATTATTTGAACTCAAATCTCCGTCAAGAGAAGAAACCGATTCATCAGAAGCATATTTGCAAATAAGAAACTATATGCACGAAATCCCGACAATGTTTGCGTATAACCAAATTTGTGTAATGTCTGACCTTTTGACTTCAAAAGCCGGAACGATAACTTCTGGCGAAGACAGATACATGGAGTGGAAAACAAAAGACGGCAACTATGAAAATACACAATATGCTCAATTTGACACATTTATAGAGGGAATGTTCCAAAAAGACAGACTGCTTGATATTATAAAAAACTTTATTTGTTTTAATAAAAGCGAAGATAATACTTTCAAAATTTTAGCCGCCTATCACCAATATTTTGCGGTTAAAAAAGCAATAGAATCAACAAAACACGCAACAAAAACGGACGGAAAAGGCGGAGTCTTTTGGCATACGCAAGGTAGCGGAAAATCTTTGTCAATGGTATTTTATGCTCACCTTTTGCAACAAGAATTAAACAGCCCCACAATTGTTGTTATGACTGACCGTAACGATTTAGATAATCAATTATACGGACAATTTTCAAGATGTAAGGACTTTTTAAGACAAGTACCCGTTCAAGCTACTTGCAGAAAACTAAGTGATAATCCCTCATCAAGTGATGTAGGCTTGAAAGATTGGCTAGACGGCAGAGAGGCAAACGGTATTATTTTTACAACAATGCAAAAGTTTGAAGAATCCGATGAACCACTTTCAGAGCGAAGAAATATTATTGTTATGGCAGATGAGGCGCATAGAGGACAATATGGATTAAGCGAGAAAGTCGATGCTAAAACAGGTAAAATAAAAATAGGGGCGGCAAGAGTTATAAGAGATTGCCTGCCGAACGCAACATTTATCGGTTTTACTGGAACTCCAATTTCAATGAAAGACAGAAACACGCGTGAAGTTTTCGGTGATTATATTGATGTTTATGATATGACACAAGCAGTTGAAGATGGTGCTACACGACCTGTTTATTATGAAAGCCGAGTTATAAAACTGCATCTTGACCCTGCTACATTAGCATTAATTGACAAAGAATATGATATTATGGCAAATAATGCTGATCCCGAAGTTATAGAAAAAAGCAAACATGATCTCGGCAAAATGGAAACCATACTCGGAGATGATAAAACTATCAATTCTTTGGTGACTGATATATTAGACCATTACGAAAATAACAGGGAACATTTGCTAACAGGGAAAGCGATGATTGTTGCATATTCAAGAGAAATTGCCCTAAAAATATACAATAAAATATTAGAACTTCGCCCGAATTGGGGCGAAAAAGTTGCGGTTGTAATGACGGAGAGCAACAAAGATCCCGAGGACTGGCGAAAAATTATCGGTAACAAACATCATAGGGATGAATTAGCAAAAGAATTTAAAGATAATAAATCTCCTTTAAAAATCGCAATAGTAGTCGATATGTGGCTAACAGGATTTGATGTTCCGTCACTTGCAACAATGTATATTTATAAACCAATGTCAGGATATAATCTTATGCAGGCTATTGCAAGAGTCAACCGAGTTTTCAAAGATAAAGAGGGCGGTTTGATTGTCGATTATGTCGGGATTGCAACGGCTTTAAAACAAGCAATGAACGATTATACAAAAAGAGATAAGAGTAATTACGGTGATACTGATATTGCAAAACTTGCATATCCGAAATTCTTAGAAAAACTTTCCGTTTGTCGTGATTTGTTCCACGGATATGATTATTCTAAATTTATGACAGGCACAAATCTTGAGCGTTCAAAAACAATAAGCGGAGCTTTGAACTTTATTATTGCACCTAAAAAAGATAAGAATAAGGAGTTATTCTTAAAAGAGGGAATGTTATTACACCAAGCATTGCAGTTATGCTCATCTATCGTTCAAAAAGAAGATAGAATAGAGGCGGCATTCTTTGAAGCCGTAAGAGTTTTAGTAACGAGATTAACAAATACTGGTGTCGGCAAGAAAATATCTTTAACAGAAATGAATGCAAGAATTAATGAGTTATTAAAACAAAGTATAAAAAGCGACGGCGTTATTAATTTATTCTCTGATGTTAAAGAAGAATTTTCATTATTTGATCCAAAATTTTTAGAAGAAATATCTAAAATGAAAGAGAAAAATTTAGCCGTTGAAATATTGAAAAAATTACTTGCAGAGCAAGTTTCTGTATATAAAAGAACTAACGTTGTTAAGTCTGCCAAGTTTAGTGAATTGATACAGGCGGCAATGAATAAATATATAAACGGATTGATTACAAATGCAGAAGTTATAGATGAATTATTGAAAATCGCAAAACAAATTTCTGACGCACAACAATCCGGTGACAACATGGGATTAACGCAGGAAGAAACAGCATTTTATGATGCATTAACAAAACCTCAAGCAGTTAAAGATTTTTATAAAAATGATGAATTGATTGCAATGACCAAAGAATTGACAGAAACACTTAGAAAAAACAAGACGGTCGATTGGCAAAACAAACAGTTTGCAAGAGCAAAAATGATGATGATGATTAAAAGATTGCTAAAACGATATCATTACCCGCCGGAAGGAGAAGAGGATGCACTGCAAACAGTAATGACTCAATGCGAATTATGGACTGATAATGTAATGGAAGTATAATAATTCTAATTTTATCTACCCGACATATTCGGCTTTGACGATGTTGGTTTCGGGGTTGAAGTCGGTGATTTTGAATTTAGAGTTGGCGTTTAAAAGGAGTTCTTTTTCATGCCAGTGCGAGATATCGATATTGAACAATTTCTCAATGTCTACATACTCGGCACCCTCGGGCAGAGTGATTTCCATAATCGGGTTATCTTTGCCCGCAAAGCGTTTTGCAACATCCAAATCCGTGGTCGTCGAACAATAAGATTTTTCGGTGAACGTCTCGCCCGCAGTTTTCAATTTCTGCGCCTCATCCGCGCTCAACCCCGACTGAACGGCGCGATAAACCGTTCTCGTTTTCGGATTCTTTGTCAATTTCGCATCATCCGCGAACAACTTTTGTAAATCACCTATCACCTTGATTGTCTCATCTCTGAAATCGCCCCTAAACTTATCCCTGCCAAATCTCAGTTTTTGGTGGATTGCCTCGGGGTTGTATTTGTAATAATGCAATGCCTGTATGTCCTCTTTTGAGTATTCCTGCACAGTTCCGCCAACGACATCATACAGCTTGGTCGTGCCCGCTTTGTTATCGTACAACAGGGCATATGTCATCTGTCCGCCGTCGTCAAAATAACAACTCGCGAACTTGTCTTCCTTATACAAGCCCTTGAACCCCGGAATTTCCGCTCCCATTCGCATTCTTACGACGTTCTCGCTTGCGTTGAAATGTGAAAGCCCGATATGTTCGTCAGGTGCCAGCAATTTTTCGAAAAACTCCTCCGACGCCTCCTTCGGAGCCTTCGTTTTCTTCGTCATATTTATGGCAGCCTTTGCATAACTCGATACCCCGTCGGCAGATGATGCCATCCCTTTGGCTCCCTTAGCCAAAGCTTTCGGCACCTCCGTAACCGCGGGTTCGTGTCTCGCGACGGTTTTAATTGTATTTATACCTATTTGACCAACATTCATACATTTATATAAAGTGTTTTTGGTCGGATTAATTGCCTGTTATGCGATGGGTTTGCGGGAAATGTTACAATGGGGTAAGGATACTAAGGCAGTAAGGCAATGGGGCACTAAGAGGTTCGTTGCGATTGGTATATAAATAAAAAAAGATTCTTCGCACTTGCTTGGGCACATGTGCTCAGAATGACAGTTACGCAATGGCGTTTGGTTTTATTCCGCTACAATGGTGAAGAGTAAATGTAATTTTGTTGCTCCCCACCTGTGCTTGTACGGCTCGTTACCTCGCCTACAATCACTATCCTCCCCAACTTGGGGAGGATGGATTTTTAGTGCCTTCATCATATTTACCCCTGCCCTACTGCCTTAGTATTCTTTTTTACATTTACCCCTGTTACATTTTGCAATAAAATCTCAAATACTAGCAAAAAATTTTATTATGAGCCTTAAAACATGTGTATAAACAAAGAAAGGTTAATCGCCATGTCTATATCAATCAACCCTATACATTGGTCAAACGGAACTAAGAAGAATGTTTCCACCGTCGGTATTATCGCAGGTGCGGCGGCAGGTGCCAAGGCAATCCATACCGCAACTTTCAACAAAAGTTATGCGTGGAACACATCCATAAACAAAGGTTTAAAACAATTCGCAAACTCTGCCAAAGAGTTTCCGGGGGCTAAATATGTAAAAGACATTGCAGGAAAAATCGCCAAAACCTCCGGACGTCAAAAACTTTTGGCAGCGGTAGGCGTTGCGGCATTCGGCACAATCCTTGCCGTTCGCGACCATTTCTCAAAGAAACAGGGCAGAGAAGACTAAGCGGATATTATAAATATTAGGAGAAAATTATGTCAGTAACATTCACGGGTATAAATAATTTAAAAACGACAGCATCACAATTCAATCAATACGGGGCCTACAAAACACCCGACGGCGATATCGACCAAGGTATGAAAAACGTTACCTATGTAGATATTTCATATGATGTTAACGACGACAAGTCAGGTGCCGACCACGACAAGTATATTGAAGCTTTGAGCGAGTCTAACAAATTCGAGCTCCTCAACCACAGCAACCCGAACAACGTAAGACTCCAAATGAAACTTGATGAAATCAATTCCGATACGGCAGGCAAATTCTATAACGTAAGTTTCAAACTCAACAATCACCCTATCGCAATGAATAACGACAAGGATTTGAAACTATTCCAATATCTTGCCGATATGACACGAGACAGATTGAAAAAATCCGACGAGGCTCAACCGTTCGACAAACAAATGCTCCGCATGGCAAACAAAGGGATTACCCATGAAGCTATGGATTACTTCGATTGTAACCCCGAAAACGAATAAAGCCGAACTGTTTTAAAACGAGCACGCATTTTAATCTCTGTCCTGAAGCTGTTTCAGGAGAGTTTTAGCAGTTTTTTAGATTCTGAAACAAGTTCAGGATGACAGCGCATTATTTTTGAATCAATACCATGACAATGGTTATTTCAGAATGACCAATCTTGTTATATATTGATACTCAATCTTAAAAACGTAACAAATAAAAATCTTGTTATAACTGCGTTTTACTTATTCTGTTAACAAATTGTTACAACATGAAAACAAAAAAGGCAATTTTTTATCATTTATATACTTTATATATACACAGGATATAAATTAGAATAGAATAAGATAACAGGAGATTTTTAAATATGGGTATCAATTTTAATGACTTATTGAGAAACTTAGGCAATGTTTCTGCAAAAATAACAAATGACGGAGCTCATGACAACACTAAAATTGACTCAAAAGCAGAACTCAACTCATACGTTTCAGGTTGGGATGCTATCAAGGCAAAAGCTGATAAGCAAAACGCAGACGCAAAAGTTAACAATAAATCTGCAGAAACAGTAGATGTTGCTTCTTTGGAAAGTGATATGAAATCCGAATTGGCAAGCTTGATGGGTGCTGAATTTAAATCACAAGCTAAAGTAGAAACAAAGACAAATAATGACGGCAAAGCTGTATTTGCTAATGACGAAAACGTACTTGAAGAAATGATGTCAGTTTTGGCAAAAGAAACTGACGGCGTTGATTTGAAGGCATTAAGAGAATACAACAAGAAGGGTATCGGATTTGCTGAAGATATCGATGCTCCTGAAGTTCTTGCAGCTGCAGGATTTGAACCTGAAATGGTTAATGTTTTACTTGATGAAATGCCTGGCGCTTTGGTTCATATCAAACATTCAATTCAAAATAACACTCCAAAAAGATTTGAACAAATGTATTTAAATGCTCAAGATTTAGCACAAGCTTCATTCTCTAATCCTTGGGAAGCAGCTTACGTAATGAGTAAAGACAACGAATTTGAACCTGCATTTGCATAAGATGTTTATAATAGCGGTAGCGAAAAAAAGTTGTACAGAACAAAAACGAACTCTTAAACAAGGGTTCGTTTTTTGTTTAATAAAACATTCTTATGTTAGTAGTATAATAAAAGAGTAGAGTGCGATGTTTCGCACCGAAACTCAAAATCGCAGGGCAAAAATATTCAGCCCAAAACCAAAGTTTAACAAAACAAAGAAGGTAAACCATGAAAAAAGAGCTTATATTTTTAGGACCTCCGGCATGCGGGAAAGGTACACAAACAAACAAGTTAGCGGAATATTTCGGATTTCCGCACATTGATACTGGCTCTCTTTTGAGAGCTGAAATTGCCGCAGATACCGAAAACGGCAGAATAGCTAAGAAATTCATTGACAAAGGTCAGCTTGTACCTGTCAAACTCGTCGGAGATATTATCAAGAACAGACTAAAACAGGACGACTGCAAGGATGGGTTCATATTAGACGGATTTCCTCGCAGTATGGAACAGGCACTTATGCTTGAAGATATAAGAAAAGAAATCGATAAGGATAACGAGGTCGATTTCAGAGCTACTTATTTTGATATTGAAATGGAAAAATTGATATCAAGAATTATCAACAGACGTTCATGCTCAAAGTGCGGGGCTATTTATAACCTCAAAACAAAAGCTCCGAAGGTCGAGGGCAAATGTGACGTTTGTGGGGTTGATTTAGTTCAAAGAAAAGACGATAATGAAGAAGTAGCAAGAGCGCGTTTTGATACTTATTTAAAGGAAACGGCTCCGTTGGTAGATTATTACAAGAACAAAAACGAACTCTCCACTATTGATGCGGAAGGCACGATAGATGAAGTTTGGGAAAGATTATTGAAGGTTGTAGAATAATGGGAATAAACAGAAAATCAAGAGATGAAATAAAAAGACAAAGATACGCAGGGCACATTGTAGCATTGGTTCACAAGAAAATGAAAGAAGTTGTTGAACCGGGGATAAGCACAAAGGAACTTGATAACATTGCTATGAAAGTTATCCACGAAAACAAAGCTATCCCGACATTTTTAGGTTATAACGGATTTCCTGCAAGTATTTGCACATCAATAAACGAAAAAGTCGTACACGGGATTCCGTCGGAAGATGAAATCTTAAAGGAAGGCGATATTATCGCGATTGATGTAGGTGCAACTTATGGCGGTATGGTCGGCGACAGCGCTTGGTCTTATGCCGTAGGTAAAATCTCGGAAGAAAAACAAAAATTGATGAAAGCAACGGAAGAAGCTTTATATGCAGGTATCGACAAAATGCGTCCAGGCAATGTCCTTGATGATATTTCAGGTGCCGTAGAAGATGTAGCTAAAAAATACGGAATGGGCATTGTAAGACAATACGGCGGACACGGTGTCGGTCACGTTATGCATGAAGCTCCGTTCCTGTACAATTACAGAGTAGGCGACCAAACAAAGATTAAATCAAATTACGTAATCGCGATTGAGCCTATGTTGAACCTCGGAACGGATGAAGTCTACGTTCTGCCTGATAATTGGGGCGTTGTAACGAAAGACCACAAAGCTTCCGCTCACTTTGAACATACAGTTCTTGCAACTGATGAAGAGCCGATTTTGATAACGACTTTAATGGAGTAATTGCAATATGATGTACAAACTCGGAATAATCGGGAACCCTCTCGGACACTCTATTTCCCCTATCATACAAAAAGCGGGATTTAAAAGTATCGGGCTTGATGTGCAGTATGACCTGCTCGAGACCACGGGAGAAGATTTGATTGAGAGAATTAAATTCCTCAAAAACAACGGTTATGACGGGTTTAACGTCACTATTCCGTTAAAAATTCCTATCCTGTTTTTTGTAGATAAATTCGACGATTATGTCGATATTGCAGGATGTACAAACACGGTCAAAATAACAGGCGAAAATCGTATGCTTGAGGCTTATAATACGGATATTTACGGATTTAAAACAGCGATTCCCGAAGATGTTGACCTCAAAGACAAGCATGCCTGCATTCTAGGCACGGGCGGAGCCTCAAGAGCGGCTACGGTCGGTCTTATCGAAAAGGGCATAAGTTCGATTGATTTCTTCTCAAGAAACATCATTAACGCCGAAGAAGGGGTTAATTATTTAAGGAAGAAATTCCCGAAGGTTACATTTGGACTGAAACAAATCCAGTATATCGGGGAACTCCCTAATACGGCTATCGTTGTGAATGCAACACCTGTCGGGATGTTAGGGTTTGCCGCAGATGAAAAACCTTTGAGTGACGAAGTAATAGAAACGTTAGACAAGAAAACAGTTGTATACGATATTGTTTATAACCCGTTGAACACGGTACTTTTGAAATCCGCACAAAAAGCGGGATTAAGAACCGTCTCAGGGTTAGATATGTTGCTTTATCAGGCACAGAGAGCAATCCAGATTTGGACAGGCAAAACTCCGGACGTCAGAGATATGAAAATAGCCGCGCTTGAAAGCGTTGTAAAATAAAACATTTCTGTCATGCTGAATTTATTTCAGCATCTTGAAATTTTTGTATTAGATCCTGAAACGATCCTGAAACAAGTTCAGGACAGTGATTAATTCAGGATGACAACACACTCAAATATACTGTAACTTTGCCTTATTTTTGCTCTAAACCCTTATAAAACGCACTTAATAGCCTCTTCCATGGAGGTGCTGTCGGCAATGTTTTTCCCCGCAATATCAAAGGCTGTTCCGTGAGACGGCGAAGTCCTTATTATATCAAGACCTATTGTCATATTGACGGCTTTCATGCCCGCAACCGTTTTGATAGGGATTAAACCCTGATCGTGGTACATTGCGATATAACAATCATATGGAGCCTTCTCCCCTTTATAATAATTCTTTGCCGCGTCAACGAAGAGCGTGTCTGCAGGGAGCGGTTTTGTTATATCAATTCCTTGCGCCCTCAATTCTTCTACCGCAGGAATAATGGTTTCTATCTCTTCTCTGCCCAAGATTCCGTCTTCTCCGGCATGAGGATTTAGGGAGCACAGCGCAAATTTGGGGCTTTGGACGCCAAAATGAGATTGGAAAAACTTGTTTAATCTGTTCACTTTGTTATTGATAAGTTCTTTTGTTATGCGGATATCTTTGAGTGCACAGTGACGCGTGAGTAAGAGGACGTTAAACCCTCTTGAAACGAACAACATTTCAGCCTTTTGTCCGTCGTGCGCGAGAAAGTGTTCCAAGACCTCTGTTTGTCCGTTAAATTTGTGCCCCGCAAGATGAAACCCCTCTTTTGAAACAGGTGCCGTGACAATTGACCTTGGCTTAATTTCGCATGCCGTCTTTAAGCAATTAAACGAAAACTCTCCGCTTTCTTTTGAGACTTTGCCATAATTTACATCCCCGTCATAATCAATGTTTATAATCTCGTAGTCTTTTTCGGGGTTAAAACTTTCAAAGTTTTTGCGGTTAGTAATAATGACAAAATCCTCAGGGTTAAGGTTTAAATTATTCAGAGCTTTAACCGTTATTTCCGCGCCTATCCCCGTGATATCGCCCGTAGTTATTGCTATTTTGTTATGATAATCCTTCAGAGTCTTCATGTTCGTCCAAATAATTCAATATATCAATCAGGGTTTTCGGTTTCCCGAGGTTGCCTGATTTTGTAATAATCCATCTGTTTTTGCCGTCTACACAGAGTGCAATCGCCGGAGCAACTTCATCTTTCATAATAAGTTCGTCCGAAGATATTGCCTTACAACATTTATAAGAGGTTTCTCCGCCTAAAGTTATCAATATAACCTGTCTTTTATCAAGAATAGTTTTTGTGAGCTCCGCCAAAAAGTCGGTTATTTTGCTTGAGAATTTTGCTCTCGTCCATTCTTCTTTCAGGGAGTCATCCGAGAACCCGTCAAAGCTGTCCATAAGCTTTGAAGAGTGAACTACAACTGTATTATTCGCATCAAGGTTTGATATAATTTTTTCTACTAAATTATCATCAATCCCGTTTATAATATTTTCCGCACTCAAAGGAATTGAGCAGATATTGTCGTAGTCGTAGCTTTTTTCAAGCTGTTCAATTTGTTCTGAATTAATCTTTGTTGCGCTCCCTGAAATTATCAATCTCGGCGACTTCGGAACAACGGCTCCGCAGATACCGTCAGCATTTGCTATGTCAGGAGTTTCGGGAACCCACTCTTTTGCAAGGATTGAACCCGTTGCGGCTGTACCTGCAAGCAATATTTTGTTAGATGATTTATTTATTGCAAGTACAATTTGTTCAATATCCGTCATGCTCGATGCGTCTGCAACAATTAGTTTTTTGCCTTGTTTAATCAGTTCTTTCAACTTCATAAAGATAGGCCCTGCCCCGTTTAATACGGTTTTAAGCCCGATTAAGCCGACCATATCTTTGTTATCGTCACTCAATTGAGACTGCAAAAGCGCAGGGATGTATGATTCCGTAATAGGTGAGTGCGGATCGCCCGCCATTTCCGTTTTACTAATCGGAACCCCGCGCGAGAGGTGATATCCGCCTACGGTTATTCTTCCTTCTGCAGGGAATGCAGGCATGATTACGGCTGCGTCATAACCCAAAGTCTCTACCATAACAAGTGTTTCTACAGCTATATTGCCTCTCAGGGTTGAGTCAATTTTTTTATAAAAATATTCCAGATTCAAATTTTTGTTGAGATTGGCTATTGTCTCAATCATTCTTCTGCCTGCTTCTTTGGCATCGACATTTCTTGATTCCGTTGAAACAGCCCAAATCTCCGTATTGGAGTCATTTTCCGCGGGGATAGTGTAATCCAGCAATATTTTGGTTTTTGCATCACATTTCTTAAATTGAAGTGCGGTATCATTGGCGCCAGTTAGGTCATCCGCAATAATACCTACTAAATTAGAAATTTTCATTTTCCGTATCTCTCTTTGAACCCAATAATTTTATATTTGTGGCGGTGATTGAATAAGATTGTCTGCTTTCGCCCGATTGGTCAGTCCAGTTGTTTGTTCTTATTCTGCCCTCTAAGGCTACCAATCTGCCTTTCTTGAGGTATTTGCCTGCAAAGTCAGCCTGTCTGTCCCATGTTTCTATATTGAACCAATCCGTAACCTCTGATGAAGTCTTGCTGTCCCATCTGTTTACGGCGAGAGAAAAAGTTGCTCTGTCTTTTCCTGATTCATAATGCTTTACTTCCGCATCTCTGCCGGCTCTGCCTACTATAACTACTGAATTCATATAATCTCCTTAAACTGTCGGGATTTATCACCGACTTAGTACCTATATTTTATCATGGACTGTATTTTTACCCATAAAAATTGTAAAGATTTGTAACAAATATATACTGTTTATGCAATTTGGATATACAAAAATACTTTATATAAATGTAAGTTAAATAAATGATTTAAACAAACCTTTCATACACACAACCTACACACACTAACCTTCTACACACGAGGAATTACAAAGTAAATTCCAAACCACTCTTTTTCAGAGCGGTTTTTTTTTGCTGTTTTTTATATAGGAATAATTTAAGCAATATTTTTTTATAATTGCAAAATAGCTCATATGAATATACGGACAAACCCTCACCCTAAATTTCTAAGTTCGTAAACTCACTAAGAAATTATATCCCTCTCCCAAAGGTAGAGGGGTTATAGCCCTTCTACCTCTGGGAGAAGGACAGCAGTTGTAGGCGACATAGGAGCCGTACAAATGCAGGATGAGGGTTTGTCCTTGCAAATATTAATAACCTTTTATATAAAATTATCTGCCTTAATTAATCCTGCCTATAATTAAATCAAATTGATTGTAATAATTGTTATTGTTCTGATTTTTAATCGAAATTTGTGCTAGAATACTTTTATTAGGATTTGACCATGAAAAAGATACTCATTACAACAGCGGTTTTTATAGTTCTGCTATTCAGCGCAAATATTGCGAAAGCGGAACAGTTTGTTCTTATATGTAAACTGAAAATCAATGTGGTTAATATGTTGACCGACAAAATAATGCGTTCATATTTTATCGACAGATATTTTATTGTTGATACGGTACTGCAGGGGGTTTATGACGCAAACAACCTGCCTCTTGATGTGAACGAGTTTAACGATTCGGAACTCACGTTTTCAAAACGTGCATCAAGCTTTTCCGATATCGTAGATACAAGAATAACTTATAACAGAAGCTCCCGTAAGATGACTTTGAACGAGATTTACGCATATTCTTCAAAGTTTGACCAGAGAGCAAGATTTGTCACCAAAGGCGAGGGCTCTTGCCGTGAAGTGAAAATACACAGAAAACCTCTGTTTTAATACGGGCAGTCAAAATGAAAATTTTTCAAAAAATAATAACTTTTATATTCATATTTTTAGCAATGCAGTTTGTGCCCGCACTTGAGACGTCGGCGGTTACGCTTACTCACCCCGAAAGCCAGTATGTGACAGTGGATAAGCCGGGGATATTCTTTTCGGGAAAAATTCATAAATATGAACATGTTTATATAAACGGTATACGTATGTATCCCGAGAGAAACGGTGCTTTCAGTTACAGTATATCTCTAAAATCAGGAGAAAATATTGTTGCCGTTCAGTCAAAAGAATTGTTTGGAAAAACCCATACCATTACTTATCACATAACTTTTCAAAAGGCGGTAAAACGCCCTAACCAAAACGTATTTTTACAATCAGAAAAAGCGTATTATCAAACAACAAAAGATGATGTCGTAATGAGAAGTACACCTGTTGACGCAGGAATGAACAGGCTCGGATATCTGCCTAATAACACAAAACTAGTGGTAGACGGAACATTCAATGAGTTCTCAAGGGTGTATCTGTCAGAAGATAACTACGGCTGGGTATTTACAAAAAATATAAAAATAGTTCCAAAGGAGACAAAACCCGAAACCGCAAAAGCAGAAAATAAAACAAACATTAAACCCGTAAAACAAACTGAAACAGTTACAAAAAAAGAGGTAAAAACAGCTGAGCCCGAAAAAGAAAATGTTGAAGAAAAGGCGGAGCCGACATTTGAGTATAAACCTGTTACCGTAACCGATACAAACACTTTTAAGACAGTCCATGATGAAACATTTGTAATCCAACTGTCGGATAATGCGCCGTACAGTGCCATAGTAGACAATAATAAATTAGTCGTAACCGTTTATAACGTGGACAGCAAATCCGAAACATATAAGAAAACCTTTAACCTCGGCAAGTTTCCGAGATATTCCGTCTGTATGAAAGACGGAGTTTTGTATGTTATACAGAAAAAAGTTCCGTTTACAAAACAGACATATTCAAACAGAAAAGTTTTAATCGTGATTGATCCGGGGCACGGCGGACAGGAGCGCGGAGCGGTCGGATGTTTCGGCGATATAGAGAAAAATCTCAACCTGAAAGTAGCGTTAGAGTTAAGAAAATACCTTGAAAAGGCAAATTTCAGAGTCAGAATGACCAGAGAGACTGACAAATTTATGACATTGAATGACAGAGTAAAATTCGGACAGGATAACGACGCCTTGTTCTTTATAAGCATTCATCTTAATTCCGTCCCGATATCCTCAAACCCTAACTTGAACGAAGGCACGGTTGTATTTTACTTTAACCCGCAGGGAGAAGAGCTCGCAAAAACCTTAGCCCAAAGTATTTCAACGGCACTAAAAGTCAAGAACGAGGGTGCATCGCAGGCAAGTTTTGCCGTAATCAGACCGACAGAATACATAGGCGTCTTAGCGGAGCTTGCATACTTGGTAAATCCGAAAGATGTGAGAGTATACCGCTCTATGCATTTTGCAAGAACATCGGCAAGAGCCATATACAACGGTTTGGTTAAGTATATAAACGAAGTCTTAAAATAGGTATCATGTAGGTCGGATTTACTAATCCGACAATAACCGATTTAAACGTAGGGTGCGATGTTTCGCCCCAATACGCGATTTTGAATATTTACAACATCAAAAGATTCTGAAACAAGTTCAGAATGACAATTATCGGAATATATTGACTATTTATTTACTTAACCGTTATAATGGGTAATGTTATAATTATTTTTTAATACGGGAGTTACAATGAGCGAATTTAAGTATCAAAGATTAGATAAAAGAAATTACACTGATGAAGATATAAAAAGTTTGATAGAAGAAAATCAGATTAAGTTTATAAAACTGCAGTTCGTCGATATGAACGGACAGATTAAGAATTTATCGATACCTGCATCACACATAGACAGAGCCCTGAATAATGATATGATGCTTGACGGCTCGTCAATCAAAGGATTCAGAAGTATTGAAACATCGGATATGTTTTTCTATCCCGACAAAAACACATTTGAAATTTTGCCGTGGAGAAATGAAGAAGGTTATCAATCCGCGCGTATTATCTGTGATATTTATAACGCAGACAGAACTCCGTTTGAGGGCTGCCCTCGCTGTAACTTAAAGCGTGTAATGAAAGAGGCGGAAAAATTAGGGTTCACAATGAACATAGGACCTGAAGCGGAATTTTTCTTATTCGCAAAAGATGATAACGGACATATTACGACAACAACAAACGATAAAGCGGGATATTATGACGTAGGGCCTGAAGATTTGGGCGAAGATGTCCGCTCCGAAATCGTCACAACATTACAACAGATGGGATTTGATATCGAGGCATCACACCACGAAGTTGCGGACGGACAGCACGAAATCGACTTCCGTTATGCAGATGTACTGACTACAGCCGACAATGTTGCAACCTTCAAGATTGTTGTAAAAGCTATCGCAGCATTGCATTATTTACACGCAACATTTATGCCGAAACCTATATACGGGATTAACGGTTCAGGTATGCACTGTAACGTTTCCTTGTTCAAAGACGGCAAAAACGCGTTCTATGACGAAAAAACGGAATATCAATTATCCGATACCGCGAAATGGGCTATCGGCGGTATGCTAAAGCATATCAAGAGCATAACCGCTATCCTTAACCCGACCGTAAACAGCTACAAGCGTTTGGTACCGGGGTATGAAGCACCTGTCTATCTGGCATGGTCATTGGCGAACAGAAGTGCACTTTTGAGAGTGCCTGCAAAACGCGGAGTCGCAACAAGGGTAGAACTTCGTTCTCCTGATCCGTCCTGCAATCCGTATTTGGCATTCGCTGCTATCTTAGAGGCTTGCCTTGACGGTATCAGAAACAAGATTGAACCGCCGGCTCCTGTTGAGAGCAACATTTACAAGTTGACCTCTAAAGAGAGAAAAAGACAAAAGATAGATTCTCTTCCGGGAACATTAAAAGAGGCAGTTGAATTGTTCGACAAATCACTCGTTGCGAATGCAGCACTCGGTCAGCATATTATGAACGAGTTTGTAACAACAAAAGAAAAAGAATGGGATTCTTACAGAATTGCCGTAACCCAATGGGAGTTGGATAAATACTTGGCAAGATATTAGTCAACGCTTAACCTCGCCCCTTTGTGGGAGAGGTAGTAGCCGTTACACTTTAGTGTTTACGGATACGAGTGAGGGGTGTGACTGCGGAGCTGTAGTTTACTAAATCCTAAAATTTAATATACAATAAAAAAATCCATGTTATAATATAAACAGACCGTGCTCCACGGGGACATAGCGGACCTCTCGACTCGAACGCTTAGCGAGGTGCAGGGCCTACCGTGAGGCTTGTGTGAGCACTGTTGACGGCTCCGATGTCGTTGATAGCTTAATATGCGGTGGCGTAATCTGTCGAACCGTGTCAGGATGGAAACATAGCAGCACTAAGGCAACCTTTACGGGTATCGTATTTTTAAGAAGTAGGTATCGTTGTCGAAGACAGGAGTTTATATTTGCCGATAGGTAGTGGCACGGTTTTTTATGGGGTAAAGGGGTAAATATAGAAGACTATCCGACACGGTATTATTAAATAAGGTTTGAATTATGAAAAAATTATTGTATCTGATTATAGGTTGTTCAATCGCATATTATCTGTATTTGCACTGGGGTGTTATAAAAGAAACTATCGGTGTCGAAATTGCTATGCCGCTTTTGATATACGTGGTCGGACTCGGAATTATCCATATAGGCGGAATATCTCTGAAAATATTAGCCGTTGTTGCAGCCGTCTTGGAACCTTATCTTGATAAATATTGTTACTGGTATGAAAATACCAAATTTTACAGACATTTTCATAAAGATGAAATCAGATAAGAGGCTCTTGTGGACAGAAGGTTTTTAGTAAAAGAAGTTAAAAATGCCGATTGGCAAAAAGAGCTTGAACTTATCGGGTTTGATAAATCATACAGACATAAAGCCTCTGATAAGTTTATGTTCAAGGATTTAAAAATATACTCTCTTACTCCGGCGCAAGCAAATATTTTGAAGCAGACTGCCCTGTCCGTCGGTGCGGATTGTGCAACAAACAGAGAGGTTATTACGGGTAAAGCAGAAACCTCAGATGCAATACTTTCGGGGAGCTTTTCTCAGCTTGATAAAATATCAAAAAAACTTGAACATCAGCCGTTCGGGCTGTCAGAACTCGCAAAAGTTATAGAAGAACAATTAGTCGAAAAACAGGTTAAAACAAAGATAGTAGGGATTTTAAATATTACCCCTAATTCGTTTTCCGACGGGGGCAAATACAATACGACAGAGGCTGCCTGTGAACATTTTAGACAGCTCGTATCAGACGGAGCCGATATGATAGATATTGGAGCGGAATCAACCAAAGCGGGGGCTCCTGCTATTTCTGCAGAAGTTCAGTTAGAAAAGATTTTGCCTGTATTGAATTTTGCAAAAGAGAATAAATACAATATTCCGATTAGTATTGATACAAGGTCGGCGGAAGTCGCGGAGGAGTGTCTGAAAAACGGGGTTGCCGTAATCAACGATGTATCAGGGTTAAAGTATGACGACAAAATGGCGGAGGTTGTCGCAAAGTATCAGGCGAAAGTTATTATCCAACATTCCCTCGGATTAGAAAAAAATATGGTTCAAGATGTTAACTATACAAGCGTTGTCGATGATGTGTATAAGGATTTGTATAAACAGATAGAGTATGCAAAATCCGTCGGCGTTACGGATATTATAACCGATATCGGGTTCGGGTTTGACAAGGATTTGGAGGACAATTTCAGGCTGTTCAACAGGATAGATGAGTTTTCCTCTCTCGGGTATCCGATTATGGCAGGGATATCAAGAAAAAGTATGCTCAATATGAAAGATGCCCCGAATGAAGAGAAGGACATATTCACCCTCGCATTGGATGCAATAATGGTAGAACATTCCGTCGATTATCTGCGGGTTCATAACGTAAAATTGCACAGGAAATTGATTGATATTTACCGTAAGGATTTGAGATAGATTTGTCAGGTGATGTGAGGGAAGGCACTAAGATACTAAGGCACTAAGAAATTTTGGTGCCGTATTTTATAATAAAAATATGGCACCTGAGTTGAAAAGTTTTTTAATATAGCAGAGTAAAGTATTTGTAGGGTGCAATTTTTTGCACCACAAATGATTATGCCTGTCCACACTTTCAAACACTCATCCACGGAGTGGTTCTTAGTGCCCTAGTGCCTTACTGCCTTAGTATCTTCAAAAGTAACATTTATTTACCTTATATCTCATACAAAATGTACATTTTGGGCTGTTTGTGCTACAATATACTTATGGAATAGTGTAGGCTTTGAGGAGAATTAAATGGAAGACCAAGGTTATTCAGCCGATAATATACGTGTATTAGAGGGTTTAGAGGCTGTCAGATTACGTCCGGGTATGTATATCGGATCAACATCACAAAGAGGATTACATCATTGTATATATGAGATTGTCGATAACTCTATCGATGAATCGTTAGCGGGATATTGTACGGAAATTAAGGTAACGGTACATAAAGACAACAGTGTTACCGTAGAAGATAACGGACGTGGTATCCCTGTAGGTATAAAAGAAGATAGCGGGAAATCCGCATTGGAAATAGTACATACCGTACTTCACGCAGGCGGTAAATTTGGTGACGGCGGATATAAGGTATCAGGCGGGTTGCACGGTGTTGGCGCATCAGTTGTAAACGCATTGTCCGAAAAGATGGTTGTAGAAGTTGCCCGTGACGGCTATGTTTGGAAACAATCATACTTAAGAGGTGAACCTACAACACCTGTAGAAAGAGGAAAAGAAACTCTTAAAACAGGTACAAAATCAACTTTCTGGTTGGATCCTGAAATCTTTACCGAAACAACGGTTATCGATAACGAAGTTATCGCAACAAGATTTAGAGAAATGGCATTCTTGAACAAAGGCTTGAAAATTGTTCTTTATGATGAACGTGATAACGAACCTGATGAACAGGTATTCCACTATGAAGGCGGTATCGCAAGCTATGTAGAATACTTGAACAAGAACAAAACTCCTGTATTCCAACCTCCTATCTATATTGATAAGATGGTTGACGGTATGAGAGTAGAAGTTGCTATGCAATATACTGATTCTTACAGCGAATCAATTCTTTCATTCGCTAACAACATCAATACTCATAGCGGCGGTACTCACTTAACAGGGTTCAGAAATGCTCTTACCCGTGTTTTGAACGATTACGCAAGAAAGAACAATATCTTGAAAAACTCCGAACAAAACCTTTCCGGTGATGATGTTCGTGAGGGTTTGACTGCGATTGTATCGGTAAAACTGACAAATCCTGAGTTTGAAGGTCAGACTAAGGAAAAATTAGGCTCTCAAGAGGCTATGGGTGCGGTTCAAACTGCTGTCAGCGAAAAGTTGCAGGAATGGTTAGAGTTTAACCCGAAACTTGCAAAACAAATTATTGAAAAGACTTTGCAGGCACAACGTGCAAGAGAAGCAGCAAGAAAGGCAAGAGAACTCACAAGACGTAAGACTGTTCTTGAGACTTCTACATTGCCTGGGAAATTGGCAGACTGTTCAAACAGAGATCCTTCTCAATGTGAAATATACTTAGTCGAGGGGGATTCAGCAGGCGGATCCGCTAAGCAGGGCAGAAACAGACAGTTCCAAGCTATTTTGCCGTTGAGAGGTAAAATCTTGAACGTTGAAAAAGCAAGATTGGATAAGATTTACAATAGTGATTCCATCCAAGCTATGGTTCAGGCTTTCGGTATTAAAATCAACAGAAACCCTGAAGAAGTTGATATTTCAAAATTGAGATATAACAAAATTATTATAATGACCGATGCGGATGTCGATGGTGCACACATCAGAACATTGATGCTGACATTCTTCTTCCGTTATGCAAGACCTATGATTGAACAAGGTCACGTATTTATTGCGCAACCGCCTTTGTTCAAGGTTACAATCGGTAAAAATTCTCAATATTTGTACGACGAACACGCTATGGATAAGATGTTGAAGGATAGAGGTATCAAGAACTTGAGCCTGTCTAACAGAGCAGGAGACAAGGTTTTGAAGGATGAAAAATTGATTGAGATGTTGGCTAATATGGCAACATTCTATCGTTCTTACAATAACCCTATCTTGAACATTATTCCGTCAGTTGTTCTCAGAGGCTTGATGAGATCTGATGTTAAACCTGAAGATTTTGAAGATCAGGCTAAGATGAACGAGGTATTGGAATACTTGAGACATTATCTCAAAGACCACGCGGAACATTATAATGTTGCCGAGGCTAAAAATTACAAGGTTGAACTCAAGTACAACCCTGAAAATGCCAGATACGGTATTGTTCTTCACTTAGATGAAGATGAAACGGAATTGATTACTTCAAACGTTATCAAGTCTAACGAGTTCAAAAGATTGAAAAACTCTTATCCGTTGATTCGTGATTTCTTGATTGAGGAAGAACAGGTATTGTATCTTGATACCGATGAAACAAGAATAGAGATTAAGTCTTTTGAACAACTTCAAAAAATAATCGATGACAGAGGTCAAAAGGGTATGACTATTCAGAGATTCAAAGGTTTGGGTGAAATGATGCCGCAACAGCTTTGGGAAACTACAATGGATCCTAAGACAAGAACATTGTTGAAGGTTAACATTGAAGATGCAATGGTTTGCGACCAATTATTTGATGTCCTTATGGGCGACAAGGTTGAGCCTAGAAGAGACTTCATTCAAGCCAATGCGGTTTATGCAACCAATATTGATACTTAATATGAATTATTCATATAATATATTTCGAGATGTAGAGCGGGTTTTTCAATCCGCTCTATTCATATGACCGCCTTTGTAAAAATCTGCGATGTTATTGAACGTAATCCGCAGTTTATTGTTCACGGAATCAATCGTGTTTTGTGATATTCCGGAGGTAATTATAACATTATCAAATGTGGTCAATTCCTTTAGCAAGAGTAATATTTCCGCATAGTTTTTAGTGTCGGTATCCTTTGAATTTATATCATAATACTTATTTTCACATTCGATAACATCAAGTGCCACACCTTTTATTTGCTTAGTCTTTATTGCGTTGTAGAGTGCTTTTGTGTCCGTCAGACTGCCGTGAGAAGTATTTATTAAGACGGCATTATTTTTCATTATTTTAAATTCGTCCTCCGATATAAAATGATACAAGTCCTTGCTGTATGGAAGGTGCAGAGTGATTATGTCGGATTTTCTAAGTACATCAATCAATGGTAAATATTCAACAAATTTCTGCAAATCTTTGTTTATTAAAATATCGTAGCCGTAGACCTTGAGTCCGAGTGTATGGGCGAGTCTGCAGACGGAAGAGCCTATTATCCCCGTTCCGATTACTCCGATTGAGAGATTGCGCAAGTCTCTGCCTTCATACTCTTCATAGCGGTTAATCTTAGATTTGAAATCATTTATTGATTTGGGGATATTTCGCTCCAGCATAAACGTCATCCCGAGTACATATTGTGCGACCGATGTATTTTGATTGTCACAAATATTTACGACGGCAATGTTTCGAGCTCTACAAAATTTGATATCAATGTTATCATATCTGTTTGAGCGTATCGCAATAATCTGTAAATTCTTAAACTTGTCCAAGACTTTATTTGTTATTAAAGAGTTCGTATAAATACTGATTATGGCTGTTTCATCGCATTCGTTTACTGTTAATTTTGTGTTTTCGTTTAAGCTCTCTCGAAAGAAAGTAATCTCAAAATCCGAGACGTCGTTTTGTTCAAAATATTTTTTCTCGGACGATTTCAAATCAAAAAACAGCATTTTAACCATAAAATTTCTCCTTTAATAAATTATTTATTAAAGCGAAAATTTTTCTATTACCGTATATGGCTAAACGCAGTGATTACGTGAACTATTTTTTAATCTTGTTTATCTCAAGCAAAGCCGTATAAGTCGGTAAAATAGTTATATTCCCTTCAGCCTCTCTTGTTATTGTATTTATTGCCGTATGGATATTAGGGATAACTTTGATGTTTTCAACGCCCGCATATTTTAACCTTGTTGCCATATCATATGCGCGGGCGCCCGTTGTGATTATACGTTTTTTGCTGTCTTTGAGAAGTTCAAAATCCGCATCCCATAGCCAAGAAACATCTCTGCCGTCCGCGTAATCATCATTTATTGCAATCATAATGTCTGAGTCAAGGTCTACGGTTTTCAGCACTTCGCTCGCGCCAGTAGGGTTTTTAATCAACTGAATAAGTGCTTTGTGTCCTCTGATTGTTCTTGTCTCACTTCTTCCGAAGACTGATTTGTAGCTGTAGAGTGCATCCTGCAGGTCTTCATACCCTAGCTCTATTGCGGTTACAACAGCGGCAAGGACATTGTAAGCATTGTATACACCCGTTAAGTATGTTTTAAATTCATATTCTTTATCTCCGTGGGAGATGTTTATGATTGAATAATCTTTATAGATTTTAGCGTTTGCACTGTAGTCGCACTCTGCTCTTTTATATCCGCAATCACAGTAATAGTGCCCTTGTTGAGCGTAGAAACGTTTTGAATATTTGAGAACTTTTCCGCAATTTACGCAGTTGAAAACTTCCATTGGTGCTTTTGATTCTATATTTTTATCCATATATTGGATATCGTCAAACCCGAAGTATACGGGTTTAATGTCATTCGGAGCCTTGAAGTTTACAACGATAGGATCGTCGGCATTCAAGACAAGTTTTACTTTAGGGTTTTTGTCTATTGCCTCCTGTATCTTCTTTGCGGTTGTATTGAGTTCGCCATATCTGTCCAGTTGGTCACGAAACAGGTTTGTTACGATAAGATAGTCCGTTTCCAAATAATCATACAGTTTTGTCAAATATGCCTCGTCGGATTCAAGGACTGCATAATTAAATCTCTTAAACGGATAAATAGATAACGCCATTGTGTTTGCGATACCTGAGAGCATATTTGCTCCCTTTTCGTTATGAATAACGGATTTGTTCTGGCATTCCAAAAGGTGTGATAAAACGCCCGCCGTTGTAGTCTTTCCGTTTGTTCCCGTGACCGCTATACATTCGTTTTTTATGTAGTTTGCGGTATATCTCAAGAAATTAGGCGTAATCTTTAGCATGACCATTCCGATAAATGATGTGCCCGAAGAACGACCTCTCATATTGATTGCTATTTTAATCAGTCTTGCGATTACCAGTAATATATAAAACCTAACTAACTTAACTATAAATTTCATGAAAAATACTGTTCCCTCATGTATTTTGTTTATGCTATAAATACAGTATACTTATAATATGATAGTACAAAATAACGAAATAGTAGAAATTATTAACAAATGTTTTTATTGATTACAACAGTTTTTATAGCTCTGGTAGTTATAGTAATAAATATATTGTATTTCCTGATACAATCGGATAGAAAAGTATTAGCAATACTCAAACAAGTCGATAAAGGTCGTGTCAAGTTGAAATGGCGTCTTGGCGCGATTACGGAAATAACCGAAGGGGTAAACGAAGTACTAATCCCGCATACGGTCAAATGCGTAGAGAAAAACTGCGAAAGATTCACACTAAAGACTTTGAGAGAATTTTTACAAACAAGTATAATATTCTTTATAAATAACAGATATAAGAAATTGTTGTTAGGTTTGGAAATCGGATACTTTTTCGGTAAAGGTTTCTTAAAGAAGTAAAATATGATATAATCAGTGTGACAAAAAACAATAAAAAGAGGTGAAAAATTATGTCAGAAGAAAGAACATCAATAGGATTCGGTTTAGGTCTGATTGCCGGTGTTGTAGGCGGCATAATAGCAGGGGTTTTAATGGCTCCGTCAGAAGGTCATGACTCAAGAGAAAAACTCAAAAAAACTGTTTGTGATTTTGCGGAAGAACATTCTCCGAAAGTTCATGAAGCAAAGAAAAGAGCTTTTGAATCTTTGGACTTACTCAGATATAAGTTAGAAAGACAATATAAAAGATTTAACAACATGTTAAAATCAAAGAAAATGAGAAAAGCAAAAGAACTTGAAGGTTCTGCTTACGATTACGATTACTAATAAAGGAAAAAATAACTAATGGAAACAGAATTATCTCAAGGTTTAACTTTTTTGGCTTGGACCTGCGCAGGATTTTTAATCATAGTAGGTATTTTCGTGGTTAAATTACTGTTTGATTTATCAAGATTGGTTGTCAGCCTCAAAAAATCAGCTGATATTGTCCACACGGAACTCAATCCGATAATGAAAAACGTAAACGAATCCACGACTACAATAAACAATTTTGTACAAGGTACAAGCAAGCGAGTCGGCAGAATTACGGACTTGTACGACCATGTATCTGATGCGGTTATTGCATCGGTTACAAAGGTTTCCGCTCTGTCGGGATTTTTGGCTAAGTCTGCGGTTAAAGGCGCTTTTTCTGCAGTAAAATCGTTTTTAAAGAAAAAATAACCGTATCTATGGATAAATCGGCTAATGTCAAAGATAAAATAATCGCTTAAAATAAAAAAGTTTACTCGATAAAAAAGAAAAGGAGAATATTATGTCAGTAGGAAGATTTTTTACAGGTGTTGCTATCGGTGCAGCTATCGGTGCTATCGCAGGAATACTCTTAGCTCCGGAATCAGGTGAAGAAACAAGAGAAAAACTCGGCGATATGGCTAAGGATGTTGCGGGCAAGACTGAAAAAACAGTTAAAGAATTGCAAGACAAAGCAGATTCTATCGTATCCGATATGCAAGAAAAAGGAGATGAAATCATCTCAAAAATCCAAGATTTAATCAATAAACAAAAAGAAGAAAACGCTTAATTTGATTATTTCTTTAAATAACAATACAAAAAGAAGGTGGAATTTATTTTCATCTTCTTTTTTATTTTCCTTTATTCATGCGCATTTTGAGAATTACATAAAATTTATTGTAAAGTTTTGTAACGATTTTTCAAAAATATGTTATAAAATAACAAAAAATATCTTTATGGTTTTTAAATAGAATATACACAACACAATTTATTTATGTAATAAGATAACATAATACATAATTCATAAATACAATTTCTCAAGAACGCAAGTTCTTGAGTTTTTTTATTTGTTCCGATTTGAGCAAAATTTGGGGTTGTCACGTTGAATTTATTGTCACAATTGTCCATAATAATTTTAACAAAAGAAATGATACGTTAATGTGTGTGTCATTGCGAGAGGCGCAACGGCTTGCGACTCGCTCTGCCGAAGAAACAATCCTGTGAATTGTTTCTGAGAGGTAAATCCGGTCAACTTGTTTTAACTTTTGAATAAAGGGTTAGATTTATTTGATATATAAAGAAAAATGTTTTACAAATTCAGGGCTGACATGCACTCGGGCGGTTTTAATAATAATTTCGTGTTATAATATTTTCAAAAATAAGGATAAGGAGTTAAAAATATGAAAATAAGAGCAAGTCATATTCTTGTAGAAACAGAAGACGAAGCAAACGATTTATATGAACAGATTAAAAACGGGGCTGATTTTGCAGAGCTTGCAATGGAACATTCACTTTGCCCTTCAAAGCGTGACGGCGGAGATTTAAGATTTTTCGGCAAAGGTATGATGGTTAAGCCGTTTGAAGATGCCGCTTTTGCATTGGAAGTCGGAGAGGTTTCAAAACCTGTCAAGACTCAATTCGGATGGCACATTATTAAAGTAACGGATAAGAAGGACTAATGGACTTAGCAAAATTCAATGTTGATTATTTGTTGGTGAATACGACAAACCAATTTTTGTTGGAGTATGCACCGATAGAAGAAAATGCCTGCCATAAACTCACCGGATTTACGGGTGATACGGGCGATTCTTTGCTGACTGCAGACGGAGAGATTTTCCTGTTTGTTGACGGAAGATATCACACCCAAGCGGATAACGAGGTTGACCATAACAAAGTTCAGGTCGTAAAACTCGCAATCGGACAGAGACAGGATGATGAAATCATTGCGCGTATTAAACCGCATACCACTCTCGGGATTGATTCGAGAAAGGTATCACAGGCGCGCTATGAGTATTTCAAAACATTACTTAAAGAAATACATTCCGAGGTTAAATTACTTGATATAAAATCCGAGATAAAGTCAAAAGCGGGCGACGCGGTTGAAATTCCGACAGAGCTCACAGGTGCAAGTTTTGAAGAAAAAGTCGCCAAAATTCATAAACCCGCACTGTTTACAAATTCGGAAGAAATATCTTATTTGTGCAACCTGCGAGATTTTTCACAAAATTTTGCGGTCAAAATAGACGGAAAATTGTTTGTCGGGAACGATAAAAGCGTATTATTCTCACCTAACCCTGACAAAATAAAAACAGACAAGTTTGAAGTAAGACCTTTGGCTGATTTTGACGAATTTATAAAAGGGATAAATGAGGAAATTATAGTTGATAAATCGACGATTAATGCTCATGATTATGCCCTAGTCAATAATCCAAAGGCTGAAAATTCCGAAGTAAAACAGATGAAAGCCGTAAAAAACGATGCTGAAATAAAACATCTGAAACACTGTTTTGAGATGACTGACAAGGCTCTGTTGGCAACAAGAGATTATATCTACAACAACGATAACATCTCGGAGCTTGATATAGATAACGAACTCACAAAGAACTTTATGAAGTTTGGGGCTAAATCCTTGAGTTTTAAATCCATAGTCGCAAGAAACCAAAACGCGGCACTTGCCCACTATATGAAATCATCAAAAGATGAAATCGTAAAAGACGGAGACTTAGTCTTGATAGATTGCGGAGCATATTATGAAGGCGGACTCGCTACGGATTGTACAAGAGTTTTCGTAAAAGGGAAACCGTCAGAGCTCCAAAGAAAGGTTTACACAACAGTCTTAAAAATGTTCCTGAATGCCTACAACTACAAAATGGTTGAAGGATTTACACAGGGGTTTGAGATAGATAACCTCGCGAGAGTCATTGCAGTCCAAAACGAGATAAAAGGGTTTGAATTTTCTCACGGACTCGGGCACGGTATCGGGGTTTGCGTACACGAGGCACCGCCTAATTTGAGCAAAAACAATATCGCAAGAACCCCTATCAAAAATCATATGTGCTTTACGATAGAGCCGGGACTTTATAACGATGAATATTTCGGGGTAAGGTTGGAAAACTCTTGCTACTTGGAAGATGAGGCCATAAAATCATTCTCCGATATGTGTTATGAAGAAAAATTGATTGATTATTCGCTCCTGAACGAGGACGAAAAAGACATGCTCAAAGAATTTAAGGTGAAATAATGGAAATAACCTCCGTAAATAATGACCTTGTAAAAGAAACCGTCAAACTCCAACAAAAAAAATACAGAGCTAAGAGCGGGAAATTTTTGCTGGAGGGTTATAAACCCGTATTTGAGGCGGCAAACAGCGGAATAAAACTGGAACACATATTTGTCCTTAAAGACAGGGCAGATAAATACGATTTCATCAAACAGGAACTTATCCTCACAAACGAGCCTGTCTTAAAGAAAATATCCACGACGGATACCGCTCCGGATGTTGTAGCGGTCGGTGTTCAGCCTGCTGAAAACAAAGAAGTCGGCTCTAAGGTCATTTTATTAGAAAACATATCGGATGCGGGAAACTTTGGCACAATTGTCAGAAGTGCCGTTGCCTTCGGGATTGATACGATAGTTTTATACGGTGACACAGTGGATGTTTATAACCCTAAATGTGTGCGTTCCGCCGTCGGAAACCTCTGGAAGGTAAACATTATCCATATAAAAGAGTTTGAAGAATTAAATCGATTATTTAAAGATTATGAAAGGGTTGCAACACTCCCGAAAACCGACAATTCCGTATGGTTAAAAGATTGGCGAAATAACGTAAAACAAGACGACAAAGTCCTTGTAATGTTCGGTTCGGAAGCCGACGGATTATCGCAGGAATTAAAAGACTTCGCCACCCAAAACCTCACCATAGAGATGAGCCCAAAAGTTGAATCCCTAAACCTTAGCACAACAGCAAGCATTATTATGTATGAGATGATGGGGTAAATATTTTAAAGATTGCAAAATAGTGTTGGTGCGGTGGTGACCGCACCCTACTCTAACGGTTATTTATTGCCATATTGTTCTTTCATCATCTTTTTTAATACTCTTTAACCAAATATAACCATTATTCTGCGTTACTATCCGCACCCTACGCTACGGTTATGTTCTATACTTGTTTTTTATAATTTATAATTTCTGCTTTATTTCTCAAAGTAGGGTGCGGTCACTACCGCACAAACGAAAACCATAAAAAATTAAAAATTTATGCTATCATTATATTATGTCAAATTATTTGAGATATTTTGTACCTAATGCAACTGTTTTTGTTACAATGGTTACTCAAAACCGTAATCCTATATTGATTAAAAATATTAAAATTCTACGTAATTCTTTAAAATCCGTAAAGCAACAATATGAAATCATTGCAGGCTGTATCATGCCTGACCATATTCACATACTTATTAAACCTGATAATATGAATGATTTACCTAAAGTCATTACATCAATAAAATATGGGTTCTCAAAACATTTACCAAAATCGGAAGATTTATCCGAGAGCAACATAAAACGAAAAGAAAAAGGAATTTGGCAGCGCAGATATTATGACCATATTATCCGTGATGAAAATGATTTACATAAACATTTGGATTATATTCATTATAATTCGTATAAACATTATAATATTGCACCAAAAGATTGGGAGTATTCATCATTTAATTGGTTTGTTCAAGAAGGATTATATGAGAAAGATTGGTTAAATGTTGGGGATAAATATAATATTTTAGATATGAATATTGAATAATGTATTTTGAGATAGCGTCGGTGCGGTCACCATGCCAACATAATTTTTGATTTATATAATACACAAAACAGCCCATGCCTGTCCGGTATGGGCTGTTTGTTATCAAAATCATGGAACTGATGATTATTTAAAATTCATCAAAGATTTCCATTCTTTCTTTTCGTTGTTAATGTTTTTCTTAACGTTTGCTCTTGTTTGCTTAGCAGCTTTCTTTTGTGCGTTAACTGAATTTTTTACGGCTTTTTTCTTGTTGTTAACGTTAGCCTTAGCGTTTTTCTTAGCTTGCTCTGCTTTTGCCTTTTGTGCTTTTACCTTGTTTTCTTGAGCTTCTTTTGCTGCTTTAGCTTTAGCTTTTGCATTCTTTTCAGCTTGCAAAGCTTTTTCCTTTTGAGCTTTTACTTTAGCTTCTTGAGCCTTCTTAGCTTGTTCAGCTTTAGCTTTTTGTGCTTTTACTTTGTTTTCTTGAGCTTCTTTTGCTGCTTTTGCTTTTGCTTTTGCATTCTTTTCAGCTTGCAAAGCTTTTTCTTTTTGAGCTTTTACTTTAGCTTCTTGAGCCTTCTTTGCTTGTTCTGCTTTAGCCTTTTGTGCTTTTACCTTGTTTTCTTGAGCTTTCTTAGCTGCTTCTGCTTTAGCTTTTGCGTTCTTTTGTGCATTCAAAGCTTGTTCTTTCTTTGCTTTTAATTGAGCTTCCTGTTGAGCTCTTGCCTTTTCTGCAGCGGTCTTTTGTGCTTGAACTTTGTTGTGAGCATTTGTTGCTTTTGCTCTTGCTGCTGCTTCTTTCTTAGCAATAGGGTTTACCAATCTGTTAGCAGCGTTTTCAGTGTATGTTGTAGCTGCCATTGCCGTAGTACCTGCTACTGCGATTGCTAAAAGTGTTGTCAAAATTTTCTTCATGGATTGTCCTCCTTTTTATTTAAACGAAAACTTTCTACAATTGTTCATAATTCTAAAATCAATTATCACTAATTACTTTATCATTATATATACTTATTTAATTTTTTCAAGTATAATATGAACTATGGACAGAGTAAAATTATTAGGATGCGAAATAGATACTTACACTTTTGACGGTGCAGTAGAAAAAGGATTGGAACTTATAGGCGAGGATAAGGTGTCACAGGTTGTGACGATTAACCCCGAGATGATAGACTGCGCAGGCGCGGATGTGAACTTCGCGGAGATTTTGAAGAATGCCGAAATGGTTATCCCTGACGGCGTCGGTGTAAAAATCGGACTAAAAATTTTGGGGTACAACGTCGAAAGAATTGCAGGTATCGATTTTGCAAAAAAATTGATTGAAAAATGTTCCGAAAAGAATTTGCCTGTTGCACTCATCGGCGCTAAACCCGAAATTGTATCACAAGCATGCGAAAAATTAAAAGAAGAATATCCGAGCTTGAATATTGTATACTCCCATGACGGATATTTTAAAGAAGATGATGAAGTTTTGAACGAACTTAAAAATAGCGGTGCAAGACTTGTTCTCGTTGCATTGGGTTCTCCGAAACAAGAATTTTTCATAAACAAAGCCAGAAACATTTTACCGTTCGGCTTAATGGTAGGTGTCGGCGGAAGCTTTGATGTATGGTCAGGAAATGTCGAAAGAGCTCCCGAAATATTCCAAAAGCTCGGGATTGAATGGCTATACAGAACTGTTACCCAGCCTGAAAGATTTAAGAGAATTTTCCCGACTTTGCCTCTGTTTGTTCTGAAAGTGGTTAAAGAAAAATTCTTCGGATAATTAACCCCCAAATATACTTCTCTATACTAAAGTTGTAAATATTCCCACCTAACAGGTAGTTATAAAAAAATATAAAAAGTCTACAATGGGAATATGGAAGCGTACAAAAAATACGGCAAATGGTTTTTAAGACCAAATGTTCAGACTATCACAGACAATGTAGCGGCGGAAATATGCGATTTTGCAAAAGCTCGCAGAGTATCACCAGTTATTGATATGACAGGTGTTGAAAACTGTGTGAATGAATTTTTGTTTATGTTTGCGGATATCGCCCCTGTACTTGTGAACACGTCGAGCAGTCTGCTATCCGTAATTTATATGACGGGATATGATAAATACGCAAGGATTTTTGAGGATTTTGTATCGTTCGAGGATGACCGCAGAGAACTTTTGAACAGAAGATTCAGGCTTGTTTAATAAATCTCGAAACGTGATATAATTTAGGTATTATGAAAAAAGAATTGGCTGAAACTCTTAAACTTGTCCCGCCTCTTCCGGGGTGTTATATCTATTACGACAAAGACGGAACAATTATTTATGTCGGCAAGGCAAAAAACCTTAAACGCCGTGTTTCAAGCTACTTTCACAAAAAACACGACAGGGTAAAAGTTGCAGTTCTGGTATCCAAAATAGAAAAAATGGAATACATTATTACGGACTCCGAAGTTGAAGCCCTAATCCTTGAGGCGCACTTAATCAAAAAGCACAAACCGCGCTATAATATCTTGCTAAAGGACGATAAAAAATATCCGTATTTTTTGATTACGCAGGAGGATTATCCGAGAATAGTCGTTGTAAGAAAGAAGAACATAAACCCCGACAAAGGTAAATATTACGGGCCATACACGAACAGCCACGCAATGTATGCAACACTGGATTTTCTAAAAAAGATTTTTCCTCTAAAACAGTGCAAAACGCCGAAGTTTTCAAACAGACCGTGTCTGTATTATCACATAGGCAAATGTCTCGCTCCGTGCCAAGGTTTGGTAACTCCCGAAGAATACCAAAAACTTGTGGCGCAGGTTGAACTCTTCTTATCAGGGAAACAAAGAGAGCTCATAAAAAAGATTAAAGACCAGATGGAGGAATATTCCAAGCAGGAACAGTATGAAAAGGCTGCAAGGATGCGCGACAGCTATCTGGATTTGCAAAAAACACTTGAACATCAAAAAGTTATCTATGAAAATTCAAGGCTTAATGAAGATATTATCGCCTCTATCTATGAAGAGGGCGTTTTTGCAATAACTATCCTTATGGTTAGAGAAGGCAGATTGATAGATAAAAAAGACTTCACCTATTTTGTTGAAAACGAAGATAAAACTGAATTTTTTGAAAGATTTTTCCAAGAATATTACTCAAATCTTATGCTTGAATTTCCTGAAAAAATTGTCGCACCCGACCTTGAAAAGGCAAGCTTCAAGAAGCTTTATCAAGATTGGTTAGAGTTAATTTCTCATAAAAAAATACAAATAAATTACGGAAAAGCTAAGCAGGGTAAAGAGCTATATGAACTTGCAATGAAGAATGCAAAAAATCTGTTTGAAACGGCAAGGATTAAAAAACTCGCCTCAATCCGTGATGATTTTAACGAAGTAGGAGCGTATTTGCAGAAGGAATTAAAGCTCAAAAACTTCCCGCACAGAATGGAATGTTATGATATTTCACACATTCAAGGCACGCACACCGTAGCATCAATGGTAGTGTTCTATAACGGGATGAGTAAAAAATCGGATTACAGAAAATTTAAGATTAAATCGACAGAGGGCAAACCCGATGACTTTATGTCCATGAAAGAGGTTTTGACAAGAAGGCTCTCACACTTAGGCGAAAAGAAATGGGAAAAACCTGATTTAATAGTCATCGATGGCGGAAAAGGACAACTGTCAGCCGTTATGGAAGTAGTCAAAGATATGGGAATAGAAGGGATAGATTTTGTATCACTCGCAAAGCGTGAAGAAGAAGTTTTCCTCCCGCACCAATCGGAACCCGTAAGGCTCCCGATTGATTCTAACGCAATGTTTTTAATGCAGAGAATAAGAGACGAGGCACACAGGTTTGCGATTACCTTCCACAGAGATTTGAGGTCAAAAGATTTGAAAGGATAAGTTTATAATCTTATCTTTACAAATGTTAAAATTAGGGCTGATAAAAGCAAAAAAAATCATTTATAAACCTTGTAGCACATGCAAGGAGCGCAATTATGCAATTATCAGCAATTTTTACAAATCTGAACATTCAACAACCACAACAGACAAGAAGCAGAAATGTCTCAAGCCCTCGATATATAGGGAATACAAACCTTGCTCCGCTAAAACGTGACACTGTATCCTTTGGCGCTACATGTAAAGAGATGGGCTTAAACGCTATATCTCAAGGCATAAACCATAATACAGCGTTAAAGATACACGAAGATGCGCTTGTTGCACAGAATTATTTGCATAAACAGTTAGACAGTATTTTAGGTGATATGGTAAGACCAAAATCAGGTAAAGGCGCCTTATCCAGACCTATTGATATAATAAGATACAGAACAAAATCCGCAAAATCCATAAGAGAAAAAGCAGGCGCAAGAAAGCTCTATAATACGAAAGAGATAAAAGAAAATCTGACCGATATAATCGGTGCAAGAATAGTTATGGCAGACGCTAATATCAAAAGCGTAAATGAAGTTATGGACAGATTGACTAATGCCGTAAATAAAGACCATTTAAAAGTATTGGAAATAGAAAACTACAGACCTGATCCTCTGCTTGATGATGAAGGCAACGTCAAAAAAGTTTATGATTACGCTTCTCCGAGAGCTCTCGGAAATTTAAGAGACGCTTGTTTAAACAAAGGAATTGATATCCACAAACGTGATGAAGATATCCCGTCGGGATATATGGCAATACATATGCTCGTTCCGTTGCCTAACGGATTTACGGGCGAAATCCAATTGATGGGCAAAGACGTTGAAGCCTTAAAAGAGGTTGAAGATACCTGCTACAAAGTTAAAAACGGAAAACACTTGGAAAAACAATACGCCCCTGTTGAAAAAATGCTAAAACCTTTGGCTAACAAAGAAGATACTATTTTGAGAAAAGGTTATATGGACTATACAAGACAGGCATATTTGGCTCAACGTGCAAAAGAGCCTCGCAGATCAAAACAAAAAGATTATACATTTATGCATATTCCGGAATCCTTGGATTATATTCCTCCGCAATTAGATTTCAATAACATTTATGCCGAAATGAAAAAATGCGGATTTTCCGTTGATTAATAAATATGGCAATGCTTTAGTGTATTTGCGTAAGCACTGTCAATTTATCCGCGCTTATCGGTTTGTCTTCGCAGTTTAATCTGCCAATCGGAATATCTTTATTTGTCCCGTGATAATCGCTCCCGCCCGATATCCAAAGATTGTGTTCATTTGCTGTCTTTACAAGAAATTCTATTTCTTTGAAAGAATATCTTGAGTAATAGCATTCCAATCCTTGTATTCCGTAGGACATCATCTTATCAAGTTTCGGTAAAAACTCTTCTTCTGTTGAGTGGGTTTCTCCCTCGCCTCCCAAAGGATGTGCCCAAACAGGTATTCCGCCTGCCTCTTTTATAACTGAAATTGCCTCAATACCGTCAAAGCGGGTATTGCCTGTTTTGCAGCCATCTAAATATTTTCTCATTGCACTAAGGTTATCAGGAGCAAGCCCACGTTTTACAAGGATGTTTGCAAAATGCGTTTTTACAACTGTTGTTCTTGAATACAGCCAATCGAGCTCCTCTTTTGTAAGTTCTATATTCCAAACTTCTCTTAAATATTTTATTCTGGCTTCAAGTTTCTGACGTCTCAGCCCCTTACCTTTTATGATAAGAGCTTTTAGTGCGTCATTATCGGGATTTATGTTATACCCGAGCAGGTGGAATTTTATATCACCCGCTTTGCAGGTCAGCTCAACCGCAGGGATAAATCTGATTTTGTCGGACAAATATTTTTGTATCGGCGCAAGCCCGTCCGTTGTATCGTGGTCTGACAGTGCTACTATCTTAAGTCCGCTTTTCTCAATCTTATCCGCCAATTCCTCTACGGAATCACTCCCGTCAGAATAGTTGCTGTGCAAATGTAAATCAGCGCGCATTATGCATTAACCTCTAAGGAACTTATTATTTCGTTCAATTTGTCAACCATAACCTTTTTATAGTTTTCACATTCAGCCTCTGTTTTACCTTCAAATCTCAATGTAAATACAGGCTCTGTGTTACTCTGTCTGATTAGTGCAAACCCGCCGTCAAAGACTATTCTCATACCGTCTAAAGTGATTATTTCTTTTATTTCGTTTTTAAAACAATCTCTGTGAGTGAGTACATATTCTTTGAACTGTTCCATAACAGGCTTTTTGAGTTCGTTCGGGCATGGAAGTCTGAGTTCCGGCGATGTGCAAACTTCATCGAACGGAGTCAGCAAATCTTCTATTTTAAAGTTTGGATTGTTGCGTTTGTGTTTTTCTACAATTTCAATGATTCTGCAACCTGCATAGATTGCATCGTCATACCCGTAATATCGGTCTTTGAAGAAGGTATGACCGCTCATCTCACCGCCTAAGATAGCGCCCTTTTCTCTCATCATTGATTTTATATAACCGTGTCCCGTTTTGCACATTACGGCTTCTCCACCTGATTTGTTGATTGTATCAAACAGGACTTGCGAACATTTTACCTCTGATACGACAATCGGTTTTTCTGTATTGCCTGATTTTTTATAATTGTCTATGATATCAAGCGCAAAAATCAAAAGCAGTTTATCACCCGTAAGTTGTCTGCCTTTTGAATCCACAACCCCGATACGGTCACTGTCACCGTCGAATGCTATACCAAAGTCGGCACCGTCTGCAACAACTTCTCTTTGTATAGCTTTAAGGTTTTTAGGATCACTCGGGTTCGGGTGGTGGTTAGGGAATGTTCCGTTCGGAGCGGAGAACAGTTCCGTAACTTTACAGCCGAGTTTTCTGTATAAGTTAGGTGCAACGATACCGCCCGTGCCGTTTCCGCTGTCTACAACAACCGAAATATCACCTTTAAGGTTCAAAACAAGGTTATTGAAAGCGGTTAGCAATTCTTCCGTATATTTCGGGATAATATCATAACTTACGTATTTGCCTTCTCCCAAAACGGGTGCGGATTGTTTGTTATATTCTTCAATTGTGTAATCTTTTACTATTTTAATTTGTTCTTCATTCAGTGATTGTTTTCTGAATGTCAGTTTAAGTCCGTTATATTGGCTCGGGTTATGGCTTGCGGTAACGACAAGAGCACCTGTTATCGGATTACCTTCGGTATACTGTTCAGGAACACCAGTAACTTCCGAATAATAACCCAAAGGTGTCGGAGCCAAACCCATATCTACGACATTTGCACCCGTAGAGCGAACGCCTTTAATAAGAGAAGATGCGAGCGCAGGAGAATGTGTCCTTGCATCCATACAAACGGTTACCCAAATATCGCTTGGTTTCTTTTCCGTATTATATGACAGGTAATCAACATAGCCTCTGCCCGTGTAATAAAATAATTCTTCGGTAATATCTTTGCCGTAAATTCCTCTTATATCATTTTTGCCGAATGCCGTAAAATCCATAACGTCTCCTTTATAAATAAGTTGTTCTTCAATCAATCTATTATAAAAATGAACTTTTTTCAATAAATAAGGTCTTTGCTGTACGGCAGATAAAATGTACTATAAAATTCGACACCTTTGGTACCAAAACTTTGTAAAATTTTATTAAAATCGGATAATTTAAAACGCAAAAATTTTTATTGCGATTGTTTTAACAAAGTGAAAGGTAGTGTACAATGCCGATATTTGCCCCAAGCTCTAAAATATATACTCCCGTAAGAGATATCGTTCTGCAAACGCCGAAAGACTTTGAAAAAACGATAAACGGGTTTAGAGAGGTTGCACCGTTCCCGAAATATTCAATTCAAGAAGCCGTCGCCTCCACGGAGCCTAAATATACCAAAAATGCAAACACCTGCGCTATTATAGGGATGAGCAACGGCAAAACAATTTATTTGGGACATTTTGCACCTGAACTGCATTCGGCAAAATTCAAAGAACAATTAGAACGCGACGTAAAAAGAATGCAGGATGAAACAGGCGAATTATCCGCCGTTATTACGGGTGGTTATGATTATAATGCCGGAAAAAATATCAATCAGGCAAAAACAAGTTTTGACCAACTTGCGGAAATCGGGGAAGTTTTGGACAAGGCTGACGCTAAACTCACAATGATAGCGGGCAAAAAGAACCCTGTTTTTGTTGATGATATGGCAGTAACAAGCGACAAATTTATTTTGTCACAACACGACGGAAAACTCGTAACGGATGTCATGCCGGAGCTCCGCAAATATAACAACAAAATAGGGATAGAACAGGCGCTTGAAAACCGTTACGGCATTGTAGAGATTGAACCGTCACATAATATTTTTATAGGATAAATGTTAAACAGGCGCACAAACCCTGTCTTTTATATAATTTAAAGCAGATATTATTTCGTCATAGTTTTCTAATAAAACAAGTTTGCTTCTGTATTTCGCGGCATTTTGCACTCCGTTAATATAGAACGGGTAAAACTTGCGTACAAACTTAATCCCGACTCTTTCCCCTCTTAACTCTATTTCTTTGTCAAGATGTTCTCTTAAATCGACGAGTTTTTCTTCTAACGTTGGCGGAGCCAATCGCTTTCCCGTCTTAAAGAAATGTTCAATTCTATAGATTAACGACGCATCTCCTATTGCTGCGCGTCCTACGGCAACCCCGTCCGCGTGTGAGAGCTCAAGACATTTTTCCGCAGATTCAATCGATTTTACATCTCCGTTTGCAAACACGGGGATATCGACAGACTTTGTTAAATCGGCTATTTTTCCCCAATCGGCAGTGCCCGCATACATCTGATTTCTTGTCCTTCCGTGGATAGTGATAAAATCGGCACCCGCCTCTTGCATACTTTCTCCGAACTCTACAAAATTCATCTCATCTTGAGTAAAACCGAGCCTGAATTTGACACTGACAGGGATTGTCACTTTTTCTTTTACCGCTCTTACAATATCCTGCGCAAGTCCGACATTTCTCATAAGAGAACAGCCGTCATTTCCGCCCGTGACTTTTTTTACGGGGCAGCCCATATTTATATCTATCATATCGGCGAATTGTTCCAAATATTGCGCACAATTTGCAATCATCTCGGGCTTATGTCCGCTCAATTGATACGATATAGGACTATGGTTTTCGTCACGCTTAGTGATTACGGTATCTTTTACCTGCGTGAGAGCCTCGGAGCTTATCATCTCTGTTGTGATAAGAGCCTCTTTAGAATATTTGCGCACAAGCGAGCGCAGTACATAATCCGTTATCCCCGCCATCGGAGCCAGTGATACTTTTGACTTTAAAATATCCTCTATCTTCATTGTGCCTGATTAGTCCCTTCTATTTCAGGGATTCTTGCTTTTACATATTGCGAATATTCATCATCCGTTTTATACACTTCCAAGAACTTCTTGTAATATGTCAGAGCGGATTTAGGACTGTTCAAATTTTCATAATCTATTGCAATAAGGTAATATGTAACATCCTGTTGAGGATTTAATTCCAACGATTTTTTATAATCCGCGATAGCAGGCTGATATTTCTTTTGCGCATCATAGACGGAAGCTCTGTAGTAGTATGCGTCCGCATTCTTAGGATTATCCTGTATTGCCTTGTTTAATATAGGCAATGCCTCCGCATATTTTTGAGCGTCCACAAGCTGTGATGCCTTTACAACTGCGTCCTGACTCAATACCTCCTGCATATCAAGCAAAGCCTCTTTTGCGTTGGTATTGTTAGGATTTATTGTAACCGCTTTTTGAAAATATGTTTTTGCGTTTGCGTAATCTTCTTTATTTGCATAAATAGCACCTATACTGTAGGCAATATCGGCATTTGTCAGAGCTTTTTCAAACGCTTTTTTGTAATATTCCAAAGCTTTTTCGTCGTTTTTCAAAGCCTGATAAGAACTTGCAAGCCCGAGCAGAGTATCAGTCGTTGCAGGCAAAGATTCATATAGTTGAATAGCCTTTTGATAATCTTGGGCATTATAAGCTTCATAGGCACGGTCTAAAGTGTCTGAATTTATATCATCGTTAACACCGCTCAAAAGTTTCGAAATATTAGCACTTGTCGGGTATTTTGCTTTTCCCTCCGCAAGAATTTCTTTTGCTTTTGCATAATCCTTCTTTTGCGCATAGCACAAAGCAAGGTTTTCATATATACCTTCTCTTGAATCTACCCTTTTTACCGCGGTATAGTATTTTATCGCAGTATCGTAATCGTTATTTTTATGTGCATTATATGCGCAGTCATAAAGTTCATCTACATAGTATTTGTCAGGCTGTTGATAACTTCTGACGTAATTGTATATGTCCTCTGGAGACATAGAAGTTCTCGTAAGTTCATTCACCTTATCCGTAATTTCTGCGGTATCCGGCTGGATTTGTTGAAGTTTTTTATACTGTTCAAGTGCCAGCTTTTGTGAGCCCGGTTGAGCCTCATAACACTGTGCCAAATACAGATTTGCGAGGTAGTTATCAGGATATACGGTTAAAATATTTTTATATATCTCTATTGCGTTATCATATCTTTGTTGCGCCTGTAAAAGCGTCCCTAAATTTATTTGGGTATTTAAAGCTGTCTTTTCGTCTCTGGCAGGTTTCGTAAGAGATTGTTTATAGTAGTTATAAGCCTCTTCGTACTTGCCTTCTCTTTGCTTTATCGCACCGATATCTGCAAGCAATTCCGCATTATTCGGGTTTTGCTCAAGTTTCTTTTGATAAATGCGCTCTAAATCCGCCATTATCTCCCCTGACGGCTCGCAATGTGACAAAACATAATTATATTGTTTTGAGGATTCTTCGTTATTGCCCATTTTATCAAGGACATTTGCATATCTCATCCTTGCGGACATGTTGGAAGGATCACTCTCTATTGCCAATTGATAGTATTCTGCAGATTTTAAAAGGTTGTTTATTGATTTCATCATTGATGCTATACGCAAAAGAGCAGTAGTTCTGTACTTCGGATTATTCATAATCTGCGCATATTCATACATTGATGCAGGAAAATTGCCTGCGACATTCAATTCTTCGGCTGTTCTGTAATGACCTTCCGGCGTAGTATCCGCACCATATTGTCTTTCACAATATTTCAAACTGCTTGTTGTTGAAGATATTGAGTTAAAGGAGTTCATCGCAACATTTTTATCCACGTAATATTGAAGATAAAACAGTGCGCTCCTGAAATCATCCGCAGCCGCACGGTAGTTATGCTCGTTGTTTGCGGAAAATGTACCGCGTGCGATATAGGAGTTTACAATCCCTATCCTTGCGGAATTATCCGTAAAATTAATCATCAGGGCTTTTTTAAACTCATCAATAGCACTGGCATATCTTGCATTGAAAAAATGCTGCTGCGCAAGAGCGTAATGTTCTTGGAATCCTGCATAAACAGGCGCGTTTACACTTACACCCAAACTCAATGATATTAAACAAGCCGTAATAATCTTCTTTGTGTTCATAAGTCTATTTTATAATAAGCATGATTTTTTTACACTATTCCAAGCCCTTAACGGGTAAGAAATTACAAAAATCAGTAAAATTTGTATCTTTAGAAATATACCGAAAAAGCTCTTGAAAAGCGAAAATAAATTGTTATAATAATATTTAGAGCCATTATTACATTTTGGCATATCTGAATAAAAACATATTTTGTATGTAACAAATTGTAAAGAGCATGCCTGAAATTAATCAATTTTGAAAATTTTTCAATCTTTGCAAATATATAAAGTGTGTGTAAAGGAGAACAAATAATATGAATCGTAGACCTGAACAGAACGGTATGACAAGACCTAATATTGAATTAGACGATTTCTATTCATTGCTCGACCCGAAAGTGGTTGAAAAAATCAAAGCTACATCAAAAGAATCTTTAGACAGAATCGCAAACGATGTAAACCATATTCAATATGATATCGAAGGTGCTCAAAATATTATGAAACTTTTGAAATAATAATTCTTAAATTATTATTTTAAACATTTTATTATTACGAACGTGTTCGTTCGTGTGTGTATGTTATTTTGAAAAACAACCGACAAAGTTTAAGCGCACAAAAATTGCGCCATAAAATATTTTTACGGCAATTTTTACTCATTTACCCCCACAAGATTTATACGTTAAATCTGAAATGGACTAAGTCGCCGTCTTGGATAACGTAGTCTTTACCTTCAATTCGGGTAACGCCTTTGTCTTTGCAGGCAGCATATGAACCTAATTCCGCAAAATCTTTATACGGAGTTATTTCCGCTCTGATGAAACCTTTTTCAAAATCCGTATGGATTACACCTGCTGCTTGAGGAGCTTTTGTACCTTCTTTTACAGTCCAAGCTCTGACCTCTTTTTCACCTGCAGTAATAAATGTTACAAGCTTCAAAAGACTGTATACGGATTTAATCATTTTTTCAATACCGCTATCTTCTACACCTAAATCTGCGAGATATTCTTTTGCCTCTTCTTTGCCCAATGCAACGAGTTCTTCTTCAATCTTTGCGGATATTACAACCGTTTTTGCATGGTGCTTTGACGCATATTCTTCAACTTGTTTTGTGTATTCGTTTCCGTTTTTCAAATCGGTTTCGGCAACATTTGCACAATAAATAACAGGTTTAACTGACATAAGGTTCATTTGTTTCAATATTCCCTGTTCTTCTTCATCAAAATATTCTTCAGGGTTGATGAAGGAGCCTTCGGATAATAAATCCGTTACTTTATTCAGAATATTATCTTCTTCTACTGCCAATTTTTCGCCTGCTTTTACCTGCTTTGCAATTCTTGCTTTACGTTTTTCAATAGAGGCTAAATCGGCAAGGACAAGTTCCGTATTTATGATTTCAATATCTGCTATCGGATCAACTTTTGTATCACGGACGATATTATCATCGTCAAAACATCTTACGACTTGGATGATTGCGTCAACTTCTCTGATATTATGTAAGAACTGGTTTCCGAGTCCTTCACCTTTGCTTGCGCCTTTAACCAACCCTGCAATATCAACGAACTCAATCGCAGTCGGGATAATGATATCGGTTTTGCAAAGTTTTGCAAGAACATCCAATCTTTCATCCGGAACAGTAACGACTCCTACGTTCGGTTCAATTGTACAAAACGGATAATTTGCGCTCTGCGCATTCATTGATGATGTCAACGCATTGAATAACGTTGATTTTCCTACATTCGGTAGACCTACTATACCGGCTCTTAACATTTTATATCCTTTCCTTTTTATAATTCATTATATTTGGGGTTGGACAAAAAGCCCAACTTAAAATTTTTCTTTTGTCGGATTGGTAAATCCGACCTACACACTATAATTATTTTCAATCATTTTGTTTGGCATTGTCTGATATTTTCGAGCTATAAGTGAATTACTCTGCACTTTTAACTTTGCACTTTGCACTCACTTAATATCCTATTCGCCCTTTACGATTTTTACGCCCGAGCTTGTGCCTAATCTGTCAGCCCCTGCCTCTATAAGAGCGAGAGCTTTCTCCTTATCGCGGATTCCGCCGGAGGCTTTTACTCTCAATCCTTTCGGCTTTACCGTTTCCGCCATAAGCTTTACATCTTCGACTTTGGCTCCTACACCGCCTTTTACAAACCCTGTTGAAGTCTTTACAAGGTCGGCACCTGCCTCAATACAGAGTTCACATGCAGTTCCGATTTCGTCTTTTGTCAATAAATCAGTTTCCAAAATAACTTTTAGGTTGTTATTAGGGCAAGCTTTTTTTACTTCTCTAATATCTCTTATGACATAATCATAATCTTTGTCTTTGAGTTTGGTTACATTGATAACCATATCGACTTCATCTGCTCCGTCTTCTATAGCCTTTTGAGTTTCGTAAACTTTTACATCTGTTGTGTTTGCACCTAAAGGGAAACCTATAACGGTGACAACTTTTACGCCATACTTATGTACGGCTTCAACCGCATCTTTTACATAAGCAGGGTTTACGCATACCCCGAAAAACTTATTGTCTATTGCTTCTTCAAACAATTTTTCAAAATCTTCTTTTGTAGCATCTTGTTTTAATAAAGTATGTTCAATATATTTATTTAATTCCATAACTGACTCCCTCTTTCCTAATTCTACCACAAATGGGGCAGGGGGGTAAATAATTTCATTTTTACTCATAAACAATAATTAATGATTTAAGAACAAAATTTATTATGAATTACGCATTCCTAATTACGAATTATTATGAACTGTTACAAATGTAAAAAATACACACTGTTACTGGCAATTTTCATGTAAAAGAATACTTTTACATAGTAAGAACGTTAGTAAGATTATATTATGATAATTAATTCAGCCAATAAACTTTTTAATATAACTAAATTGTCACATACTGTAAAAAGTATGCGACCTGCAAGTTTTCAAGGACATATACCGAGCAGTGTCGATACTTTTACAAAAGAATCAGGTGATACTGCAAATAAAGGCATAAAAGGATTTTTTGATAATATATTGCAAGCAATAAAGCCTAAAAGCCAAGAAAAACTTTCGCAAGTAAATACAGAACCTGCAAATGCGCTGAATACTTCATCAAAGGCGAGCGAAGATATCATTAATAATGAAGTATCAAGTCAAATAAAAGACTTGGACAAATACTTTGCAAATCCCGCAAGGGAAAAATATACAGCAGAACCTGTCGATTTTAATTTATGTTATATGACCGATCTTGACAGAGTTCAGGATTGCAAACAACATATATTTACTTACGGTATAAATTATGCAAGCGGTATATCCGGCGGACACTGTACAGAATTAATCGATGGCTTATTTGAAAAAGTCGCGAATCCCGAAAATGTTATGATTTCCCAAAAAGGGGGCAAGAAACCTCTTATGGAAGTTCTGCATAATGTTGAAGAAAATTTGCTAAAGAAAAAAGCAAAAATCTGTAAAGATACCGCAATAAAAATAAATAATGAAGCACATTTAAGTGTAAAAGTAGACTCTGTTAAGGTCGCATCTGTATCAGAAGAAGGCGTTACTTTCTCTGCACAAAGATTTGACGGAAAAGATATCCTAAAGGATGTAACAATTTCCATAGATAAAAACGGGACTCTTCAACTTATTCAGAACGAACAAAGCTTATATAAGTCAGAAAATAACAAAGATTATCAAAAACTATTTAATAAAGCATTAGGAAACAGTAAGGATTTAACTGAAAATGAAGCAAGCATAAAAAATCCAAGAACCTCCAAAGAGTTTCTTAATGAAATAAGCAGCGGATTCCATGGGAAAAGACCTGAAGTGACTTCTGCAAATATAGATGAGGCAGGAAATTTAGTTTTAGGTTTCAAAAAAGGCGGAACACTTAAATTTGGAGATGGAGACGGAGAAAGGGAATTTCATAATTGCAAAGATTTAACCCTTACGTTAAAACGACATAAATATGACAACTTTACCGAATATAGACAAACATTCAAATTCAATACTTTAATAAACGGCAAATACGAACCGGAAGAAATAGAGGTAGGGCCTAAAACATGTATCCCTACTGCGGATTTGCAAGAAGCTTTTGGTGTATTTGAAAGATATCAAAAAGAACATATTAACATGCCTGCTTATGAAGTTCCTTCAAGAAAACCTGAGAAAAAAACTAATGACTATATCTTCAAGTATAAAGATCATTATTATTTAATGGGTTGCAGTGAATCAAAAACAGTCGGTGATGAACTTCCAAGGGTAAGTATTAATACGTTGTATCCGATTAGGGAAAGCAAATTAGTCTCTGACGGCTGTATCTTGGAAAACATACCGGATTTGACGGAACATTCACTTGCGGCATAAGGATTAATATTATAAAATAAAGTAAAAATTATGAATAAGATTAAAACAGCAAAAATTATAAATATGTACAATCCAAAGGATTTCAAAAATTATATGCCTCGTATAAAATATGAAGTGCCAAAAGATAATTTTGTAAGGAGCAAATTTATGGATGAGAGCAAAATTTTAAAACAAAATAAAATGATTGATATATTGAGCAGACATGATTATAACAACGTTTCAGATTCTTTAATAAAAGAAAATTATTGGTCTGACAGTGCTAATTTTGTTGCTTTTAATAAAGAAAATAAAAAAATAAACAGTGCAAGTCTCGGACTATTTAATTCTAAAAATGATAATAGTGATATTACAATTTTAAAAGTTGATGATTTTATCAAATTATATACAAAAGTCACCGCGAACCAAATGGACTTGCACCCTGATAAACAGATTGCTTATCGAAACAAATTTAAAGATTTGTTGACATATATAGCGAAGAACAGGTCGCGTGAATAAAATTTTATTCATAATAATATAAAATCCCTCTTGAAAAAGAGGGATTTTTACTGCTGTGTTTTATGATATATCTTTATTCACTCATTGTGAGTAATGATTTTACGGATTGAGCGTTATCTCTGATGTCTTCTGTCTCATTTGTATCGACCGTGTCATCAAGAACTTTAATAACTTCCGTTTTATCTTCAAGATTTAGAATTTCATTCACCGTACTCATTGCAACCACAGGATTCAAGTCATTTATTCCTTTCCCTTGGTTAGTGATTACAACCTTTAAAGCTTCGGGAACATTTTTTCTGACGAGTGCTTGCGCTGTTCTTTCTCTGACTTCGTTATCAGAGGAATTTGTTCCCAATTCTTCCAATACGGAGATTGATTCCGTATCTTCATGGTGTTCTAAAGCGTCTATAATTTTTTCTATTTTCTTATTCATTATGCAACTGCCTTTCCGGATTCTTTAGCGACATTTGCATTTTCTGCAATCCATGTTGCTTTCAAATCCTGAACGGGAGCATCTTTTGTAATATGTCTCATGTTCAAAACTTTCGGAGTATTAACATCAGCTACATTAGGTTTATGGTCAAACATTTGAGCAATTCTGCCTTGGAAATTTTTGCCCATTTCTCTGAATGTATTTCTTGCAACTCTTACTCTGTTGATACCGTTTGCAATACCTTCTCTGACTTTTTGTGCGAAAAGTGCAATCGGTTGTCCCATTCTTACCTTAAAATCGGTAACTGCCGATAGAACAGCTCCGGCTATCATTTTCATTTTGTTCGGTTTCGGTGCTTCAACAGGTTTTATAGCTTGGAATACGTCAGCGAACGGCAGAACACTTCCTTTGAAAGCGTTTCCGCTAAAGTTGTTATGTTCAAACGGATTTGTTGATGTTGTTTTTTTGCTACCGATTGATTTTATAGTTGTATTTATGATTGAATTGATTTTCATTGAAATATCCTTTCTCTATCTCGGTACAGGTAAATCTACATTCTTACATTTATAGAATAACATCTCAACGTTAAATCAAATCATTTATTTGGATGAAACAACAACAATAATAAAATTATTATCATAAATTAAATCATGCTGACAGCACAACATGTAAAGATTTGTAACAAATATAGAGGAAAAAGCATGATATAAGTAAAGTTTTATAAAAAAAGGTCGTTTATACAAATATAGGCACTGTAGTGTGTCCAGTTTTGCATGTTTTTAGCGGAATAAGAAAGGCAATAAGTGTCAGAAGTCAAGACCGACAATAAAAACTCAATGATACAACAGCTTGTTACGAATTCAAATCTGACCGGACAAGCTCTTGAATCATACAAAGCCGAGCTGGAAAAGCTTAATGAAAGCCAACTGCAAGCAAAACTTTCCGAATCATTAAACGGAAACAAAGCATCAACAGACACTCAGGTTGAGGGGTTGGCGCTTGAGCACAACTCTGACGCCGTTGAAAAAGATAAAAAAGACGATGACAAAGATGCCACCACTTCCACTGACGCGGACGGAAATGAAATTGCCGAGACAAAAGAAAACGGACAAACAATAAAGAAGGTAATAACTTCAAAAGACAAAAAAACAGTAACTACAATAGAATATAAAGACGGCAAACCGACAAAAAAAACCGTAAAGAAAGACGGGAACACGGTTGAAAGCACTACATTCGAATATACCGAAAAGGACGGTTCGGAACAGGTAAAAATAACTGCAACGGGTGCCGACAAATCAAAAACCGTCACAACAGCATCAGGAGTGGATGAAAGCGGGAATGTTCCTGACGGCAAATATATTGCGCAGACAAAAACCAATATGGCAGGGGCAACCACAACAATGACCGTAGAGAACGGGCATATAAAAGAAAATATTGCGCCTGCTGATACTGAGGCTCAAACTCAAAATGATGTGACCGAAAAGACCGTCGGGAACAAAGTTATACAATATAAAGACGGAGTTATCAGCAAATCTGTCGAAACAGGCAGTGACGGAATGATAGCGCGTGAATATAAAAAATACAACATTGGCGGAGTTGAATATACAGGTATACAGACGGCAAGACTCGTTAACGGACGAACCGAAAATAATGTTGTATTGGTAAAAAATATTGACGAAGACGGAAATTATTCCGATAACGATATTGTAAGTAATACCCTTTACAACTGGAACAATAAGGTATCAAAAGTAATATATTATACAAACGGAAAAGTCAGCAGCACGAAAACATACGGTGCTGATGAAAAACCGACAAGCCAAAGCACATATGAATATATTCCTACAGGAGTCGTAAGGACTACAACCGACGAAAACGGGACTGTCAGAGTAATTGCCGACAGTGTAGACAACTCCGGGAACCTTAACGGAATAAAAGAACAAATAACCCGCCACACCGCCGGCGACGGGATTGTCGTATTAGCTAAGGATAATAACAAAGAAACTGTTTTAACTTTGAAAAAAGTTAATGAAGATTTTACTTATAATAATACCGATATAACAAACAAAAAAGAAATCACTGCATTCCAAGATTATACTGATGATGATGTTCCCGAAAAGGAAAAGACAAATAATGCATTACAAAAAGTGATAAACTATATGTCAACGAGCAACCATGTCGGGAAATTGACTTATGACAAATCCGCTATCAGAAATATGTTCTCATCATTAGGCAAAGAAGGCAGTGACTATGTTCGAGACGACAAGAACAGCACTTCCGATTATACGAGATATATTCGCAAAGGTGATGATGAGGGCGAAATCTATGTAAGAAACAGCCGAGAAATAAAATACGGAATGACATCGGTAAATGATAACTCTTCCGAATATTTGTATACAATGAATACCGGAAACGGAATCAGAAAATTATACAACTTTAAAGCCAACGGAACGTTCAACGGAGTTGAAACAATAAATGACAACAAAAACAGCCACAAATCAGTCATTTCATATGATGATGGCTCCTCCGACGTTATGGAATATGAAAACGGACATGAGAAGAAGAAACTCCATTACAATACAAAAGGTCAATTTGAATATTCCAGAGAAATGAATTGGAAAGACGGTAACACTCTGGATTCCACTATATACACATATTCCGAGTATGCCTCCGATCCGAAACTCAGAAACACGCAAGTAGTTGATACTCCTAAAGGTGACAGTTATGTTTATAATCTTGACGGAACATTGAAAAAAAGAGTAATGAGAGATTCTGTTCCGATTTTGAATAAAAATAACGAAGTTGTCGGATATGCTCCGATATCAGAAATGGATATTGATGCAAACGGAAGAGTAACAAACATCCCTCATGCTTCAATTAAATATTTAAACAACGGAACATTAAATGCGGGTGAACATATCGATTATTCTCAAATAGATAATGACTTGAGAGATACTGCATTGAGTCAGCTTGAGCAAGGTTATCAGGCAGCCATTGATGTTTTGGAAAGCAGAAAAGAAGGTGACAGCGTCTTAAATACTTCATACTGGCTGAATGAGGCAGCGGAACTGTTTGACGGCGGAACCGACGGATATATAAAACACTTGAAACAGAAAAAAGCGGAAATTGAACAAATGAAATCAAGGTTTGTTCACGGTGTACAACATGGCTCCGACGGCGATATTACGGACACCTCCGCACAAGCTTTAAGAAAAAGCCACGGGCAGGATTCTTCGGCTTTTGCTGCCGAATATAAAAAACTCACGGGTAAAGATTGGAACAACGAAGAAAGACAAAAATATCTTAAATTCAATCTTGATACTCAAAAGATGCAGCTTGATTTACAACGTGTTTATGACGAATACAAAAAGAACGGCAAATTATCGACCTCTGCCCAAGCCACTTTTAATATTCTGACAGACGGGCAGTATATGCAGGGCGATTCTAAAAAGTTGCTGAAACAATTTATAAAAGAAGTTGACGGCACCAAACAAAAAAACGGTTCCGTAAACCCTATGGCAAGCGGAGTCGGATCATTTGCGTACGGGAAATTACTCGAAAAGAACAAAAGCAACCTCGGCAATGCTCAATCGGATATGAACAATGCAACCAATAATGATAAGAACCTGCGAGATACAGGTAATGTTCTCGATGTTTTGGGTTGCGTATTGGAATTCGGGCTTGTTGCAAAAGGTATCCAATATGCAGGCAAAGGCATAAAAGCGGTTTCTACGCTGGCTAATGTCGGAAAGGTTGCGAAATACACGGCAAGAGCGGGTGAATTTTTATCAAGCGAACTCAGAAGTGCGAGAGTCATAAACAGTGCACTGCATGCGGGCAAAGATGCGCTGAATATGGCAGCTACAATGGGTACTTTTGATGCGGCATCAGTGCTCGGCAATCAGGTTGTAACAGGTAAATATGACCTTGGAGAAGTTAAGGAAAAAGGATTACACGGAGCCGTTACGGGTGCAATCGGCGGAGCCGTAATGCATTATATTTCTCCTCAAATTATGAAAATGTACAAGCCTGAAAGTACCGAATTTGAAGATGCAGTTGCTAATTTGGCAGAAAAAGCTCAAAAAGCAGGCAAAACGTTAACCGCCTCGGATATAGCGAAGGTAACAAGCAGAGTACAAATGCCAAAACCTACAAGTATCAGAGGTATCGGAACAATACTTGCCGACTTGGGCGCTAATGCGGGAGTATTCACAGGTGCCTCCGCTACTGTTTCCGCTTTTGATGATTCGGAAATCAGAAAAATGTTGAAAGATTCGGGCGCATATACCGATGCAGAAATCAAAGGTATGTCAAAGAAAGATTTGATGAGAGAATCTTTAAAGATGCAGGGTGTTGATACAGACAACATGTCCGACTTTGATTTGACGACAAAATATTTTGCCAATGAGTATGAAAACCAATTCAAAGGCTTGGGGCAAATGAAGATTGCCGAATATGTCATGGCGGGAATAACCAAACATTTGCAGGGCGGAGCGCTCACACTCGGCAAAAGAGCAAGCAATCTTGAATATGAATATAAAGAAGGCAACTGGTATAAAAAAGGCGACAAATCAAAAACACCTGTTCCGACGGAATATATGTCCGCGGAAGTAAAACAGGCAATGGCATATGATGCACTGGAAGCCAGATTAAATAACAGATTCAATAAATATTCAAAATCTCCGATGAACGGTCGTGAATTTATGGGGATGATATACGGTCAGCAACTGCCTGAAGGAATGGAAACCAAGGTCGCGGAAGGGCTCACCATAAACATTAAAGACGGCAAATATGAGATTACGGACGCCAACGGAAAAACCCAAACCGTAGATAATATTGAAGGCATAATTGAAGCTTATCAAAACGGTTTAGCGGAAGCTTACAAAGACGATATCAGTCAAAAGATATGGGATAATTTTGAGCAAAATAACAGTGCTCTGGATAAGATAAGCCAGGACGCAAAACCGAGAACAGTTCATATTAAGACTGATGAAAAATATAGCGAACTCAAATCCGATTTGACTCAAAAGCTTCAATCTGCAACGACGGGAGCTGATTTAACGGCTCTGCAAGCGCAGGTTGATGTAATCCAAAACCGTGATATGCGCCGTGAATTTTCACATATGGTTGATGCGAGAAGAGCGGAGATTAATCCTCAGTTTGATATAACGGATTTGGCATCGGTACAAAAAGCTGAACCGCAAAAGCTGTTTGCGCCGAAAACTGCTACAAATATAGCTAATCAGGGGATATCGTTCAAACAGGCACCGAACCAACCTGATTACACCGCAACAAGAATTGAATGGGGCAAGACGGTTGAAGAAACCATTGCATTGAACAAGAAAAACGGTATTAACCTTGAGCTTGTCAAAGATAATGACGGCAGTTATTATTTGGGTATCAAAGATGTATGGTCTGACGGATACCACAGAGTAGACAGAAACGCTGTTGTAATGCACTACGGGGATTACAACCCGTCAGAGACTTCCGTAAATGCCGAATGGGCAAAGGTACACTCTGACGCTGACGGGAAAATCCAAGATTGTGCTGTTGTTGCCAATGACGAAGGTGCAAGGATTTTGGAGAACTCTTATGTTACCGCGGACGGGCAAAAAATCGATTTTGCGACAATGAAACCGGGGACGGCGGTACATAAAGACCCTAATGCGGTTGTTAATGCCGTAGCTTATGACAAACCTCAAACCGTACACACTCTTGAAGGTGATATAACGACCGATGTTACAATGGGTGATGTTGACGGCAACGCGTATAACAACTTCAAACAACTCAAAAAACAGATTACAAAAGGACAACTCGTCGCAAACGATGCAGATCCTAATTCCGCGAAGTTCATCCAACTTGTAAAAGATGGCAAAGATGCGGAGGCTCTGGCTCTGTTGAGACAGGCAACAGCTAAAAGTGCACAAGGAACAGCAAAACGGAGAGATGTAAAACCTGAAATAAAATTAGGCGCTGTTGCAACATCTTCTGATTTAATGGCATCAGATGTGACGACACCGACAGAAGGACGAAGCAAAGTTTCCGCAGAAACACTCGGCACGGTTGGGAAAGACGGACAGAGAATATTTTCTAAAGATGATTACAATAAATTAAAATCAGAAGACAAAAATGTCAGACAAATGCCTGACGGAACGGTTATAACAATTGATGCCAAGGGCAGAACAATAGAGCTCGGCAAAGTTGCTAAAGCTAACCCGACAGCAACGGCACAAACAAGCGCGACTGAAACGCATACCGACAACGGGCCTATAAAACCGAGCAAAAAAGATCCGTTCGGAATACACGGAGTCATAAGCGACGAATATTTGAACCAAACAAAAGGAACTTTGTTAGTTAAAAAAGGTGACGACTACGTTTTGAGTCCTGAAGCCGACAAGATTGTATTTGATGCTGCAAAACAAATAGAAAAAGTTGCGCAACAGGCTGAACCGAGTATTGTAGACTATATGATTAACGGCGGATTTGCAACAAAAGAAACGCTTTCACACAGATGTAAAAGCGCGCAAAGTTTGCACGATAAAATCCAAAACGCCCTGATTGATGACAAAAGCGGTACATTAACTTTAGAAAAAGCAATCAACAAGGTCAAAGACAGCGTCGGAGTCAGAACGGTCAACCCAATCTCGGATATCGCAAACGATCCGAGAGTACAAAAATTTGTAAAAGCGGGCGATATGAAGAGTGCCCGCATGATGGCGGTTGAGATAGAAAGCGATTATGTACTCCAAGCACTCAGACATTATGTTGACTTAAAAGCCGAAGGCAAAACCGATATGGAACTAACTCGTATATCAAACTATATCGGGGAAGACGGCATTCCGTACTTTACGGAAAATCAACTGCATCAATTGAAGGTTTATGCGGATAAAAAAGGTGTCAACATGCCTGTTGTTGAACGTGTAGCACGACCTTCGGAACAAAAAGATGCACAAACAGGCACATATAATGACGGTTCTACGACAAAAGTAAGAGAATCAGGTTATACAGCACTGCAGATGAACTTCCGCACAAAAGACGGTTTGACATACGAGTGGCAATACCGTGGAGAAGCTCTGAACAAATTTGCCGAAGGCGAACACGTCCCGTACGACTTGAGAACAAACAAAGATATTATCGGAGTACATACGGAACTTACGCGTTTGTATGAGCCGATGAAAGAACTTCTGACCAATAAAGAAAAAATGTCGGATGAACAGTATACGGAATATAACCACTACCTGACAGCACATTATGACTATTTGAGAATGCATGAGCTGGGGTTCAACGACGGCAAAAATCCGCCTAACCTGCCGAAAGGTTTTGATGCAAGATTAAGAGCGGAAAACCTTGAATTGTTGCATCAAACAGCGGAAGACATCAAAAAAGACCCTGAACATGAAGAAAAATACAGAAAAGAATACGAAGCCAACCTTGTCCAAAATACTGCGGATAACGTAACTACGGAATCATATACAAAAGCTGCGGAAGCGCGCAGAGCAAACAGAACCGTTGACCAATATGAGGCAAAAGCTCGACTTGATATGAACGAAAACGAAAATGACGTAAACGATATCATTGAGCATTGCAAATCTAACGACGGTCAAATCAGAGATAATCTTGTCTCCGTGGCTTCATCTCTCGGATATATGGGTGTAAAACCGAAAGACGTTATGAAACTCCTTGATATAATGAAGAACGAAAACATCGACTCCGTATCAAAGGAAATCAAAGACTTAAAAGCAAAAAATAACAACGCCGATATTGATACCGTTGTGAATGATTATATCAACTCTGACAGAGTAAAAGAAAACTCTTTTGAATATGGTGCGGATGCGGATTTAACGGACGCAGATGCTACAACAGCAAGTGAAGCGAATACAACTCCTGCAAAGGCGGCTCCGACAACCGATCCTAATGCCATTCTACGGCACCAAATTGCCAATGCAAAGAACGAGAATGATTTGCAACGTGCAACAAAACAAATACAAACAATGCCTGATTCATATGACAAGAAAAAATTGGCATACCAATTACAAAGAAAGTCATTAAAGCTACAGATAGAAACAACCAAATATAAAAGTTTGAAGACGGTTTTGAAAGAAATTGATGATGCAAGAGATTTAGAATCACTTAATAACATAAAACCTTCCGTATCTTCAAGTTCAATCTATGCTCTTATCAATGCCAAAAAAGCCGCATATCAGGCTGCACCGAATCAGGATACCGATGCGGCAAAGGCAATGCGTAATATTACAAGAACCGTCAAAGGGAAAACCGTAACATTCACACCGATACAAATAGCAGAAATGCAAAAAACAAATGTCGATATTGCCAAATTACAAAGATTGGCAGAAGAGACAATGGTAAATCAAGACGGACAGATAGTCCCAAGGTACGGTATAGACGGGATATATCGTATAGCTGCGGTTGATGATGCAGTTATAAACAAATTTAAAGATATACGAATAAAAGTAAACGGTAAAACAACAAGACTAAGCGGCACAGCAATCGCAACTCTGAGTAAATGCAAAGATTTTGATGCGGCAATCGAAATGCTTGATATCAAATATAAAGCATATAAACAAAACACAAAAACTATTCAAGAAACAGGTATCGGAACCGGTAATATAGTAAACTTTGTCAACAAAGGCTATAGCCCTGAAACAATCCAAAGATTATACAATATCAAATGGAACGACGGGACAAGCATACTTAATTCTGAAGAGATTGCCAAATTGTTAGAGCACGGCGTTGATGTAAACACTGCCGAAAAACTTCTTAATTTCCGTGGCACAACAGAAAAAGGAGACGAAACTTGTTATGGAGTTGACCAAGTCATAACAATGTCTAAAAGAGATATGTCCCTTATTGATAAGTTAGCTTCTCGCACATATAGAGATAAAGACGGTACAGTCAAAAAAAGATTTAACAACAACGAGATTTATTCATTATCGGCATTTAATATCCCTGACCTTAACAAATTTATGGAGAAATATGATTATTACTCCGAATTGACGGATAAAAACGGCAACAGAATATTTAACGGCAGAAACGGAAGAATGGATGAAGCATCCGTTCTGGGTTATATGGCATCTTTGCCTGATGCATCAAAAGAAGCAACCGCTGTAAGACAACTGACCTCTCTGGTTCAAGACGGTCAGGTATCGGCACACACTCTGAAATACCTGCCTCAGGAAGGACACATAAACCCTCTGATTACACAGGATGTCAGAACTTTCTATGATGCATATTTGAACCATATTCCGCTCAATGATGTATTGGTTCCGACACGTGAATCTTTGGGTGATACAGCCGATTTAGCAACAGGCGATGTATTTGAAGTCAAAGGGGATAAAAATATCTATATCAAAAATCAAGACGGAACAACGACGCAACTTCAAATGGATAAAGCAACTTATTGCAAACTGTTCCCGCCAATAGAACGTTATGCATCTACGCAAAATGGCATAGGCAACTGTTGGCAAATAACGGGCTTTAACGGGCTGATGCGTGAACCTACAGAGAGACGAACCGTTTTGGAAACAATAAAACAAGACGGTAATGATATCGTTATTCATTTTCCTAACGGAAAACTCGACGAAATAAGATTTAAAGACGGGAAACTCCCTGATGGCTTAAATCCAAAATTCTATTCCGAAGGCGCATTAGGCATTAATATGCTTGAGTATGCTCAAGGGTGCGACATGCAAAAAGATGTAATTGATAATAAGTATAATAACTTACAGGCAAAACTTAAAACGGCTACTACCGAAAGAGAAAGAAATCTTATAATTGATCAATTAGCACAACTTTCAACAGAAGATTTCTCTAAAATTATACTCGGGGGAAAAGTGTATTTCCAAAAATCTAAAAACCATAGCGGGTTTGACTTCGCATCCACAAGTTTTAGAAATTTGGGAAGTACAACTTGGGTATGGTCATTGTTAGGGTATAAAAATATAACTGAATTAAGCACTATAAAACAAGAAAATGAGACAAGAACATTTTTGACAAATCCTGAAAACTTCAAAACTAAAATTGTTTCCATAGGCACACGCGGTAGAGGAGAAATAGAAGTAAATCAGAAAAAGGGAATTAATTCAGGTCATGCTTATTGGATTAGACCAAACATAGATGCATCAGGGAAAATAAAAGATTATGAACTTTTGAACCCATGGGGTATAGCAGAAACAACCCTAACATTAGATGAAGTTATAAAATATGGCAGATCTTTGGCAATGGCAGACAAAAAAGTAAGGAAATAAAATGAACAATATCAATATAAACAAAATGGCAAAACAAACATATAACAATATTTCAAAACAATCGACTTATGAAAATACAAAAGCCGTTTATAAAGGATATGTCAAAAAAATGGGAAAAAGCGATTTTGCAAACTCTATATCTCGTTATGAAGTCGAATTAAATATGCTTAAATCAATGAAAGAAATGGCAGAACAATCCAAAGACACAAAAGAATTGAAATATATTGATGAGCGCATATCCAACGCAAACGATAAACTTGCACAATTAGGAATTAAAATAAAAGAATAACGGCAGATATCATTGGCAAAAAATTTCTTGTCTATGCTTTATAACATATAACCACAACTCAAAATATTAATTTTTCGTGCTTTCTCGGAAAATAGTGTATAATAGGAGATACAATGGACTATAACATAACAAACTCAAGAATAAACAATACACACGGAGTAAATAAAATGAATGATGATAAGGAATTATCGTTTCAGGATAGAGTCGATGAAATGATAGCCAAAGTATTTGACAGAACAGAGCGCGAAGTTCCCGAATACGGAGCTTTCTCTGATGTTGCGGAATATATGCCAAACCTTGACCCCGAGACAAAAACACTCGCAGGTAAATACGGGCTCAGAATCTACAAAATGCCAAAATCCGTAGTCGAGGATCCTAAACAAAGATATATAGAAGCTGCCGCCTACAGACCTGCAGGAGATTACAAGGCTGATGTAATTGTAGGTTCGGGACACAAAGATGAAATCTTGAAGATTCTTAATTCAGACGAGTTTCCCGAAAAACTCAACCGCACCTACGGCGAATTGTTAGAAACTCTGGAAGATGTGTAAACGAGAAAAATGAGTGCTCTTATACATAACCACTTGAAAAAACAAAAAAATAAGTTATAATAAAAAATGTAGGGGGACACCCTGCGAAGGTGTCCAACCAGTTCCCTACAAATTACTTGAAATAAAAATCAAAATGTGTCCTAGTAGCCATAGGGCACATTTTATTATTTCTTGCCATTTGTTTTTCATAGGCTCCTCCTTTCACACCTTAACCAGTTGAATATGTTGCTGTGTATAATTGGAGTTCCCTATATATGAAACTGCCCTACAAAAATATTATATCATAATTTTAATAAATTATAATCTGTAAAACAACAAAATAAAGGCTAAAAATTAAGTTCATGTCCCTACGGGTTTGTAATCTTACCCAGTACAACGGATTTATTTGCACCCGTACAGGAAGGAACGTTATTCGGAATGCGGTAAAAATTGCAATATCCCAAAAGTGCAAACGCCATAGCCTCTTTGTAGTTATTGGATATTCCGAAATCTTCATGTGTTTTTATATCGATATGCGCAGGGATATATTTGCGCAAAAGTTTCATCATATATTTGTTATAGGCTCCGCCTCCGCCCACTATAACCTGTTTTATATGAGCATAGGGGTAGACGAACCTTTCATAGGATTGGGCTATCGTTTTAGCCGTGAGGGCAGTCAAAGTTGCGATTATATCCTGTTTATCGGGCGGTGCAATCTTCAAAATATTTTCTATATACTTAGGTGAAAAATATTCTCTGCCCGTCGTCTTCGGCGGTTCTTCGTAATAATATTCATCCTCTAACAGACAGTTGAGCCAGTTTTCCGAAATCGTACCCGATTGAGCAACCTCACCGTCTTTGTCATAAGGTTTGTTATAGAATTTTTCCATGCAGTAGTTTATCATTATATTTCCGCACCCTGTATCAAACCCGAACGGCAGGCGATCATCAGATACAACGGTTACATTGGATATTCCGCCGATATTCTGAACAGCCGAGTTTTTAAACCACTGTTTATCTGCGAAACATACAAGCGGAGCACCTTCTCCGCCGTTTGCGATGTCAGCCTCGCGGAAGTTCGAGATTGTCATACATCCTGTTTTTTGTGCGATTACGGCACTTTCCCCTATCTGCATTGTACTTTTTAAAGACAGCCCTTCTTCCGTTTCATCTTTCGGGTAATGATAAACAGTCTGTCCGTGACTCGCTATCATATCCGGTTTGCCTAATTCCGAGATAAGTATGTTTGAAGCGTTCGCGAAACATTCCCCAATCTCAAAATTAAGCTGACACAATTCTTTGACGGAAATATCACCGTTAAAGGCTCTAAAAATCTTTTCTCTTATCGCGGTCGGATAATCATAATTTATCCCTTTGATAAGTTTGCAGCTCAAATCGGGGTTAACGACACAATATGCCGCATCTATTGAGTCACAAGATGTTCCCGACATCAATCCTATTATTTTTTTGGATTCCAATTCTATCATATACGTTTATGATAAAAAAAAACTTGTCAAATGACAAGTTATAAGTACTACTATTTAATTTATGTTATGTTTTTATTGATTTTTAGTTGTGTATTTAATTTAAAACTATCCTATAATCTCCTCGGATTATTTTTTACTATTTATTGATTCGTGATAAAATTTTTAATTTTTCTATTTTTTTAATTCTATAATTTTGTTATTTTGTTTGTGATTTTAGTTGTCATTTTTAAAACTTTTGTGTTTTTGTTTATTTATCTTTTTTCTTTTTCTTACCCTTTAGTTGTCTCCCGCTTGGATTCTCTCCCATATATCCCCAAGTCTTAGTAACCTTCAGTCAAATTCGACTTCCGTATCTCCTCCAACTCCCCAGGGTCCGGTAACCACCACTCCCTTCAATATGTCTTTATAATAAGCCGATGAAATCATGTTTTCAAGTAAAGAATTTCGCTAAAATTTTTACATTAGAGCATGCCCCCCGCCACTATTGGTGCATGTTTATGTTTACAAACTTAATGAAGTTATTTTAATGAATTTAGGTAAATTTTTTCTTGACAAAACAATAATTTCCATGAACGGGATAACAGATTAAAAAAGTTCTGTTTCATTCAGCATATTTATTAATACATGTTACAAAAACCGTTTTGTTTGAAATCAATCTTCAAAATAAGACTTTATATAATAGAAGAGCCCTTTGGAGTGTAATATGTCGGATCCGAAAATGCGTATTAATATGCATGATGATATATTTATAAATAATAACCCGCAGAAACAACCGCAAACTTCTGCAGGCATGCCTGATTTCATTTTCGGAGAAAGTGAAGCACTTTCTGATTTTTTAGGAGATACTTTCAAAAAGACTACCGCTGACAGTCAACCGACACAAGGGAAAAACGAAACAACCACAGGGCAAGAAACTTTGGACTTTTCAAAAATTACCGACGGAGATTTACCCTCTTCCGTAACGGATACCATTAAATCTTTGAATACGGGAGAACATAAAAATGAAACTATAAAAATAGGTAATTATTGGTATCGTTTCGGTTTGAACGGTAATATAGAGCGCATATACAACCACAAACCGCAGGATAATATAAATGACTCATTGGATTCTTTCACTTACATAACCTATGACCAAGATAACGGAATTGACAAAATTCTAATGTACGAACAAGAAGGCGTAAAAGATAAAGACGGCTCTCGCAAGTGCAATATATATAATAATGACGGAAAACGCTGCGGATATTATACGGAGGTTAACGGGAAACCCGAACACGAAGTTTGGCTGCATCCCGAGTTTGACGAAATGACAGAGAAAATTCAAAAAGGAGAAATCTCTCTGTCAGCGATTGATGCATATTTGTCAACGGATGTAAATGATGCTCCCGTTGAACAAAAAAATGATTTAGCTCCGGAAGATAATTTGTATCTTTTCATGAAAAATTACGAAAACAAAACGGGAGAATCTTTATTAGAGAGAATTTCACGATATCCTGACGGAAAAGATTATTGTAAAAATTTAATTGATACAATAGTGGCAGAAAATTCATACGGCGGTTACAAATACACAGCAGATATTGAGAGGGATATGAAATCCCATCCATCTGATTATAAAAAATTATCTGTTGATTTGGAAAGGATACTGAAAAGAAATCCGAATGATTCAGACGCGGAACCACTGAATATTAATGGCGAAATAGATGAACCAACAAAGCAAGGCTTAACAGGTAATTGTTATCTGTTATCCTCTGTAAGCACTCTCGATTCTACCGAAATTGGGCATAAAGCTTTAAGAAGTTTATGGCACGAAAATGAGAACGGAGATATTGAATTTACCTGCAAGGGTAACGGAAAAACGTATACAATAACAAAAGAAGATATACAACAATCTAATTATCTTTCGCACGGGGACAGCGATATGAGGATTTATGAACTGGCTATGGACAGATACAGAAGAGACTTAGCCTATGAAGGAAAAACCTCTGATGTTGACTCCGACGGAGGAAGTCTTTCCGATGTAGCGAAAGCGTTTTTTAATATTGATTATCGCTCCGAAGTTACTAATCCGAATGAATTACTCTCTGCAGATTTGACGAAAACAACCTATAATTTTGCCGCTAACTTGAACGGAGCAAACATGTCCGTTAAAAATACCAATGGCGAGACAGTAAAAGACGGGCTGATAGACGAGCACCAATATCAGGTCAAAGATATCAAAGACGGTAATATATATTTCGTTAACCCGTGGGATAGTAAAACTACTCTTGTTCTATCGTTTGATGAATTTAAAAAACTCAATCCGAGCATAGAATCGTTTGATTTAACTAAACTGCAAAATTAAATATAAAATTTAATTCATATAAACTCCATGGATATTGCAGTATGAACGGGCTTTAATATCATTATTCTCAATGTTTGTATTCATCCTCACTTCTTCTTTCGGGTGAAAGAATTTTGTTATGACTTCATCGTTGTCATCAGATATTATTTGAACAAACTGTATATAATGTTTTTCCTCCATCGGATGTTTTTCTACCGTAACAACAATATTATTCTCATCATCACGTGTGATTTTCGGAGAATGTTTTTCTGTAAGGTCAGGACTGTTCAGAGTATCATTTTTAACCTCTAATTTTTCCATTTCCTCCCCGCAGCAAACGGGGTGACCGTCACCCGAGATTAAAACCTCTATCACATTCCCGCAAATATTACATTTATAAAGTTCAAATTTATTTGTCATAAAAACCTCCTTTTTAGAAGTTTAACCAATCCGTCAATTATATTTATCCCCATACATATATTGCCGAACGGGATGATTTATGCTATTTTAAGGGTATGGCAGACTACGGAACGGAAGCGGAAAGACTAAAAGAAGAATACAAGGTAATATTCACCGAGGCGGCGAAAGTAATCAGGCATGAGATAGACAAGTTTAAACCCGATTACAATTGTAAGATTTGCTCAATTCCTTGTGATGTGCCAAAGCCCGATATTTTCTCCATGTTCCCGCCGAGATGTCCTTATGAAGCTTGGCAGGTTAAGGCTCTGTCATATTTAACCAACGAATACAGCGCGAAGTTAAAAGTCAGCAAAAAATCCATTATGGAAAAGAAAAAGGATTACCACTGCAACAAGTGCGGTGAGTGCTGTAAACTCGCAATCAGCGGATATTCGCCGATGCAATTAAAACAGCGTGCAATAAGAGGCGATAAATTCGCGAGAGAGTTTACTTCCATATATATTCCGTACGATTCTGAAGAAATGGTCGAGGCAGTTTGTCCCGATTATTACAACAAATTGAAAAACTGCATGGATGAGGATGAGAGGTTATATTTTTACTATTGCAGAAAATTAGGCGCGGACAATTTATGTTCCGATTATGAAAACCGCCCTGATATTTGCAAAGATTTTCCGAGAAATCCGCTCAAGATTTTGCCTGATACATGCGGATATTTACCGTGGAGAGAATCTGCGAATAAACTTGCTATGTCCATAAAAGCAAGAGAAGACTTAATCGCTTTTTATAAAGAAAAATTAGGATAGTGCTATTTTATATTTATATAATAAAAGTATAAATATTTCGTATGAATTAAATGTGCCTTTTTATCTTCATTCAACCAACCGAACATGTATGAACTTATGTAACAATTAATATAAACATGTACATAAAACCGTCAAAAAATTTTAGTACATGTTTTTATAAAAGTAAGGTCATGTGTAGTATGGAAAAACATTTAAGTACGGAAAATCAAGGAACAACATCAAAATCGGCTAAAAACTATTGGCCGGGGATGTTCGGATTTCCTTTCTTCCCGGGACCGCCTCCGATGGGACCGCCTCCGGGAATGTTTGACAACCCGTATAATATTGCGTACAGACCTTTTTATGCTCCGCAAAAATACACAAGACCGTTGAGCCAGCTTAAAAATCCGTACAATATAGCATACAGACCTTTATATGTACCGCAAAAACATGTCAGACCTATGGGACCTCCTATGGGACCTATGGGTATGCCACCTATGGGACCACCAATGGGACCGCCTCCGGGAGGACCGGGCGGACCGGGCAGAATGGGACCTCCTATGGGACCTATGGGTATGCCACCTATGGGACCGCCTCCTATGGGACCAAGACCGTTTTAATAAAGTGCTTGTGATTATACTAAAAACAAGCACTTTTTGTTTTGGTATTTAAAATCAATAATTATCCGATATAGTATTTGCAAAAAGCACGGAAACAAGCTAAAATTATATCGGTATGGCTAATTTTTTATCAGCGACAGCAAATTATGAAGACTACAGCACGAGAGCATCCGCAAATATAAACAGTCATGTTTTGAGAAATAATGAAAGCGGGCTTAAAAAGACATTCAACTTTTTTCAAGGTGATGCTAAAATCCTGTTATTAAACGGATTTGCTGGAGTCGGCAAAAAGCAGATTGCCGATCATACTCTCTCCTATGTTGATAAAAACACTATTATCCTAAAATATGTTTGTACGGAATCTTCCAAACTGGATGATATTCATTTAACATTTTTGGACACTTTGAAGAAAAAAACTTCCCTCAAAAGCTCCGCAGAGTTGGATGCAATCTCTGCCATAAACGATAAAATAGATTATATTATAACAAAATTAGACCTTAATTATATAATCGTTTTATACAATTTTGACAACATAAAAGAAGAGAACAGGCAGGACATTTTAAACTACATTTTTGCAATGTCCGAAAAAAGTAACATTAAAACTGTTATTGTGTCGAGGGTTTTTGACTCTGACGTTATCCCCGAAAAGATAAAATACGTAAAAGTCATGGTTAAGGCTCTGTCTAAACTTTTGATGGAAACATATATGAAAGAGTTTGGGATAAAAGTAACTCCGCAGATGTCGGAACAGTTTTACAGGTTATCCAGAGGATATTTTTTCAGCGTATGTATAGCAATTAAAATAATGATAAACCAAGGGTATGCACTCAATGATTTAATCGTACAATATACAAATTCGGGGTTAAAATTTGATGATTTTCTGGCGCAAACTTATTACAGATTGATTGTAGGGACGACGAAATCCGCATTTAACCTTTTTGTAAAATTGCACCACGGACTAAATTTAAAAATATTACAAACAATCGGGAGCTATCCCGAAACCATATTTAAAACATTGAGTGACAATTATTATATCTATAAAAAAGACGGACTCTATTATCCTTCCGAGTATTTGAAACTCCAATTGGCTCCGATTATAGGCGATGAAATCACTAAAAAATATTTAATCGCGTACTATGAAAAACAGATAGAGCTTCCGCCGGAGGAGAGAGATTTTATAATCTCAAGAGCGTCTTTGCAGGACGAGATTGCGTTCTATAAAAATATAAATATTCCGCCTAAAGAAAAGCCGGAGGCTCCTAAAGAAGAAGCCAAACCTGCGGAAACAGCTCCCGCTAAACCGAAAGAAGATTGGTCAAACCTGTCCGTTATGGATTTATTGAACAAAGCTGCGGAAGCATTTGGTAAATACGATTACATAAAAACGGTTGAGATATTAACTTCTGTTTTATCCAGAAAAGAAGAGCTAATAAAAGAGGATAAATTATTCCTCGTTTATGGTATTCTCGCACAGACTTATGATGCCCTGCAGAAATGGAAATACGCGCTGTATTATTATGACATGCTCGAGAAACACTATACCGAACTTGAGAAAAAAGACAGCGTTCAAATGGTTCAGCTTGAGAAAGCACATATTTACTATAAAAGTTACAGAATTATTGATTCCATAAAACTGCTCAAAATGCTTACCGCAAACTCTAAGAATAAATCCATACTTTCAAAATGTAATATTCTTTTGGGAAATATTGCACTTTCAGCATCAAATAAAGAGTTGGCAAAACAATATTACAAAGAAGGCGTCCAAGAGATTGACGAGAACACGGAAAACCCTATCAAGATGGAGCTGTACTTTAAATATGCGGTATTGTCGGATGAAAAGAACGATATCAATGACGCGGTAGAATATTATCAAAAATGTATAAGTATAAATGAGCCGACTTGTAAGTATAAAGCTCTTGCATACTCTAATTTGGCGGATTTGTTCTATGATAACGATTTGTACGAAGAGGCAAAAGAATGTTATGAAAACGCATACTCTTCCGATAAAGTAAACAATAACGCCTACGGGATGTATTATGCGCTATCAAAGATTATAGAGCTTACCGATAAAAGAGAAAAAGACAAATTATTGCAAATGGCAATCGAGGCAAAGTCTCTCGCTACGAAATCGCAGGATTATAACGCAATGGTTGATGCGACAATCAAGCTCGGGGATGTTTATTATGATTTTCCTGATCCCGAAAATGCGCTTAAACAGTATTTAGAATTGTACAGGCTGGACAGAGCCGAATTTGGGGAAGAAAACTTCCAAAAAGTAAAATCAAGATTGGATGATATAAAGGTCAGATTGGGTGATGAAAGATTTGAGGAGTTGGTTCCTAATTATGAGTAAAATAGAGATTAAATCGGATTTTAAAGAATATGAAAAATTATTTCTTGAGCAAAATTCCAAGATTAATTTAATATCCAAAAACGAAGAAAAATATTTGTATGAAAAACATATCTATGATTCTTTGGGAATAAAACTTTTCTTTGAAAAATATAATTATATCCCGAAAACGTTACTTGATATCGGAACAGGCGGAGGGTTTCCGTCTCTTCCTATCGCGATTGAATACCCTAAAATAAAAGTAACGGGAATTGACAGCACGGGTAAAAAAATAAGAGCAGTAACCGAGATTGCAGAAAAACTGGGATTAAAAAATATTGAACTGATAAATGACAGGGTGGAAAATCTGAAAAACAGAAGTTTTGACGTTGTTACGAGCAGAGCGGTTGCAAAAATTGATAAACTTGTTGAATATGCTTATCCGCTGCTTTCAAAAGGCGGTTACATAGTTCTTTATAAATCCAGAGGAGTTAATGAGGAAATTAATTCCGCTAAAAATATTATAAGAAGATTTCACTTGAAAATTGAACCGCAAATAGAATATAAGCTTCCTCTGGAAGAAGATTATACAAGGGTTTTGGTAATATTACGGAAGGTCGCATGACAGAATACACATTAGAGAAAAGATATCAAATATTTTTAAAATTTTTCCAAAGAGAGTTGGATAAAATGTTTAAAAATCAGGCAGAATTTATCAAATGCAAAGAAGGATGTTCTTACTGCTGCGAAAAAGGGGAATATCCGTTCTCCGAGCTTGAGTTTAAATTTTTGCTTGAAGGTTATAAAAAACTGGATAGTGACACTAAGGCTAAAATTTTATTTAATATTGCAAAAGTAAATGAAAAAATGGCTAACCACAAAACAGGCAGATTTATGTATGATTGCCCGTTTTTGATAGAGCACAGATGTTCGGTGTATGAAAACAGAGGAATAATCTGCAGAACTTTCGGTTTGTTATGCGAGCACGCTGACGGGAAACTCACAATGCCGTTTTGTCATGAATACGGACTCAATTATTCTGCTGTTTATAATAAGGAAAAAGGACAGATAATCACAACCGACAAAGACGGCAATAAACTGTGTGAAACAGAACCTAAAGCGTTCAGAATACAGCGTCCACACGTTATGAATTTGACTGTTGCAAAGGATTTGGATATAGATTGGGGAGAGTCCAAAACACTGATAGATTTTCTGAATGAAAGTAATATTGCTGATTTATAGTATTAAAAAACAGAGGCTGAAAAAATCAACCTCTGTAATAATAAGTTATATGTAAATTAGATTATTAGAATTTGTATCTGACACCAACACCGCCGTTGAAACCAACGTAAGGATGATGACCTGCATTTACAAAACCTTCCCAATGTTTCTTACCTACAGCAGCTTCTGTATTCATATAGAAACCGGGTTTGAATTTTCTGTCATCTGCGTGAGTTTGAGCAACGAACTTAATGTTAGCTGCAGGACCTGCTTCAGCCTTCAAGCTTAAGTTAGGAGCATTTTTAGAACCTTTCTTAAGAGCGGTTTTGTATCTTACACCTGCTGTTACACGCGGGCTGAGTACACCGTAATCATCCCAACCGCCCGGTACATCTCTCAATACAGTGTTAGAAGCACCTGCACCTACAGAGTATTGAAGGTTTTTGTTTTTCTTAGATTGGAACAATCTTGAATATTGACCGTCAACCATGAAAGTTGTCTTTCCGCCGCTTGCTGAATGGAAAGCTGATACATCAATTAAGTTTTTACCTCTTTCAACTGCAACGTGAACTTTTGGAGCAACGCCCGGCATCTTAGTACCGCCAACAACCGCACTAACGTCAGCTGCTAATTTTGTACGATTGCTTGCAACAGTTTCTGATTTTGCAATTGCGATAGAATCTTCTGCTGCTCTTGCAACTGAATCAGCTTTTGCTTTTGCTACGGAATCAGCCTTGTTCATAACGAATGTACGAGCATCAACTGCCATATTATCCATTGCTTTCAATGTATCAACAGCTGTTGTTCTTGCTGTATCCTTAACTGCAGTATGAGTTATTTTTTGAGCTGCCGCACTGCCATGACCAAACATCAAAGGAAGAGCTACAATGGCTGCTTTTATTGTATTTCTTATATTCATTATAATTTTTCCTCCATAATTTTCTTTATTTATAATTAGAATTTATATCTTACACCAACACCTGCATTGAAACCTAAAACAGGGCTATGACCTACTCTGCCGAATGCAGCTACGTGTTTTTTACCAAATTCAGCTTCTGTATTTACGTATAAAGCAGGTTTAACTTTGTTATTATTAGGTTTTGCATTGTTGTTGTATTGAATTTTTGCTGCAGGACCTGCTTCAGCCTTGATTGCGAAGTATGAATCTGTAGGCCATTCTCTATATGTCATAGGAGTTTTATATCTGAAACCTGCTGTAACACGCGGGCTGAATACGCCGTAGTGTTGAGCACCTTCCTTAATATCTCTTACAACGGTATTATTCAAACCGATACCTGCTGTATATTGGAAGTTTCTTATTTTCTTAGAAGGGAACAATCTTGTATATTGACCGTCACCATACATTGTTGATTTTCCGTGTGCTGTTGAGTACATAGCTGATGCATCAAATACATCTTTGTGTTTTTGAATACCTACGTGAGCTCTTGTTCCGATGCCGCCAGGTAAGTGGTGAGCAGCTCCGATAGATACGTCAGCTTCAACTTTTGTTCTGTGGTTAGCCATTGAATCTGCTTTATATGCAATGACTGTTTCTACATTTTTCTTTGCAACTGAATCAGCTTTTACTGAATCTGCTTTATTCATAACGAAGGTACGAGCATCAACTGCCATATTGTCCATTGCTTTCAATGTATCAACTGCGGTTGTTCTTGCTGTATCCTTAACTGCTGTGTGTGCTACTTTCTGTGCAGCTGCATTTCCGTGACCGAATAATAAAGGAAGTGCTATAACTGCTGATTTTAATGTGTTTCTTATGTTCATCTTGAACAATCCTCCTTAAATTTTCTTTTTAATTGGTTAACTAGTGTCTCTGTGACAATAATAATTGTGAAGATTTTATTTTGCTGTTTATTTTAAAATGTTTACAAATGTTTACAAATTTTATATAATATACTCATGGGAAATAAGCCAAAAGTAGAAATATATTCAGACGGAGCATGCAGCGGAAACCCCGGTAAAGGCGGGTATGGAACGGTACTCCGGTATCAAAAACAAAACGGGGATTTTGTAATAAAAAAATTATCCCAAGGGTTTGAAAAAACTACAAATAACAGAATGGAAATTTTAGGTGCTATTGTAGGATTAGAGGCACTTAAAGCACCATGTGATGTCATTTTGACATCAGACAGCAAATATCTTATAGATGCAATAAAACAAAAATGGTTGGAAAACTGGATTAAGCGAGGTTGGAAAACGGCAGGGAAAAAGCCCGTCAAAAATGTCGATTTATGGAAACGGTTTTTAGAGGCAGTAAAACCGCATAAGATAGAGTATGTGTGGGTAAAAGGGCATAACGGGCATGAATTTAATGAGATTTGTGACAAGTTGGCGGTCGCGGCATACAATGGTGCAAATTTAGAAAAAGATGACGGATTTGAGGGCGAATAATATAGTTTTGTTACATTTTTAGGGCCTTTGTTACAATTTTTGTTACAAATACGGCATGTTTTTAATATAATCGTATTAAGGGATGAAACTCATGAGGGGTGTAAATGATTAAGTTTGATTATAAAGGAGTCAGTTCGGATGTAATCGGAGAAGAAAACGGGCTGGACATTGAGAAAGAATTTTCCGATTACCATGACAGAATTACTCAAATAATAGCAGATTTAAACCAACGTAAAGACAAACCGGGGCAATGGTTACAGTGGATGAACCTCGGATACAACGAAGAGACCGTATGGTATGTAAAAGAATATGCATCTATGGTTGAAAACAGATTTGATAATATTTTGGTTTTGGGGATAGGCGGTTCTGCTCTCGGCGGATTAGCCATGACTGAAGCTCTTTTAAAACCTTATTGGAACTTTTTAACCCCGAAACAAAGACAAAATTTCCCGAGAATATTTTTCTTGGATAACATTGATCCTGACTCTATGCAGAGTTTACTTGAAATGCTCGATTTGAAACGCACATTGGTCAATGTTATTACAAAATCCGGTTCTACAGCCGAAACCATGGCTCAATACATGATTGTAAAAGACATGCTCGAAAAAGAACTCGGCGATGAATACAGAAAAAATATTGTCGCAACTACCGACAAGCAAACAGGGATTTTAAGACAACTGGCAGATCAGGAAGGATATAAAACATTCGTTATTCCTGATGATGTTGGCGGAAGATTTTCTGTATTCTCGGCAGTCGGACTTTTACCGCTTGCCTTAGTCGGAATAGATATTGATCACATTATGCAGGGCATAAAAGATATGGATTTGGCTCTCAAAAACACCGATATCCATAACAATATTGCAGCCCAAAACGCACTTATCCATTATCTTATGGACACTAAGAAGGGTAAGAAAATATCAGTTATGATGCCTTATTCTTCAAGACTCAGATATGTTTCCGATTGGTATGTACACCTCTGGGCAGAATCTTTGGGCAAGGCAACAAACAATGACGGAAATATCGTACACGTAGGACAAACCCCTCTAAAAGCAATGGGTGCAACGGATCAGTATGCAGAGCTCCAATTGTTCAATGAAGGTCCTAACGATAAAATTATCAATTTTGTAAGAGTAGAAAATTTTGATACCAATTTGGAAATCCCTAAGATTTTTGAATATACAGGGATAGGTTATTTAGGCGGAAAGACAATAAACGACTTGTTGAATGCGGAAGCGGATTCAACAAAAGTAACGCTTTCAAACCACTTAAGACCTACCGTAACTATTACGTTACCTGAGATTGACGGATACAACCTCGCACAATTGTTATACATGCTGGAAGTTCAAACCGCTATCGCAGGGGAATTGTATAACATCAATACTTTCAACCAATCAGGTGTAGAACAGGCAAAGAATTACACTTATGCTCTTATGGGACGCTCGGGCTATGAAGAATCAGCGTCAGAGATTAACGGTAAATTGCTGACAGTGTAGGATAATGCGTAATTATTCTGTGGGAGAGTGTATGGTAGACTTTAGAAAGTAGGGTGCGTTAGCGAACGCACCGACATAATCTAGGGCAGGCATTGTCTTACAAAAATATTACTGTAATAAAAATGGCGGACACAAGCATGTTTAACATGTCTTATATCCGCCATTTAGTGCTATTTATACTTCGTTTACGCTATACAGCTACGTATGGTGCGATTCCGCACCAACATAACTATGTTGCGGCAAAGCCGCTTTTATTAAATCTAATCATATTTGCCAGTTTGTCTTTCTTTTCGACAATACGTTGGTAATCATTTTTCAGGTCATCCAACTCAAGCAACAATTTGACCAAGTCTTTACGTCTGTTTACGTCCAATGCTCCTTTCTGTGAGACTTCGGTCAGACTGCCCGGAAGGCAACCTCTTTTAAACTGTTCCATATCCATATTATTACGCTCCTTGGTACAATGATTGAAGATAATCAACCATATCATAGTTTCCATACTTAAAAGTGTAAGGCTGCTTTGAATATTCGCTCACCTCACGCTTAATTTCTTTAAATTCGGGACTGTTGAAATTGAAACCGGTCATTTCCGCAAAATCAACCATCATCTCATCAACATCCACGTTAAAATACTTATCCATACCTTTTACCTCTAATCAATCTCAGTACTAACAATATTAATTACGGTACACTTTTATTAAAACTTTAGCGATATTGAACAAATGTTTACTTTTTGTTACAATTGAGAAGTAAATGTATTTTGCAAATTGGGTACATCCCAATGGTTGACAGTAATTCAGAACGAACGGAGAATATTATGAAATTGTATATTGGCTCGGATCACGGCGGATATAATCTTAAACAAAAGATAAAAGAAGTTTTTACACCAATGGGTTATGAATTTGAGGATGTCGGAACGGACTCCACGGAATCTTGCGATTATCCTGTTTTTGCATCAAAGTTATGCGAAAAAGTTTTGGCTGAACCTGACGGCAAAGGGATTTTGGTTTGCGGAACGGGGATTGGCATGTCCATTGCGGCAAATAAGTTTAAGGGGATAAGAGCTTCCCATTGTACGGACACATTCGCTGCCCGCATGACAAGAGAACACAACAACTCTAACGTTTTATGCCTCGGCGAACGAATCACGGGGCAAGACCTTGCAATAGATATTGTTGAGATTTGGTTAAAGACACCGTTTTCTAACGGCGAAAGACACTTGAGACGTCTTGATGAGATAAAAGCTATAGAAGACAGACAGAGCGATAAATAATAAGTAAATCGAATAAGTTTATAAAAACCCGTATTACAGTGTAGTACGGGTTTTTGAGTTGTATTGTTAAATTTTGTAAAAACATGTATTCATTTAGGGTTGAAAAAAGTAAAACATGGTTTAAACTGAGAGTGAGGGGAATAAGAAAATAGATTACATTTATCCATTACTATTCATATTATTGTACTTCGGCTATTGCTACCTGTATTGCAAAGTAAATGTAAACAGATGTAACAATATTCATCAAGCGTGAAATCAATAAAACTCAAATAACTTTATATAGGTACGAGATACCTAAGAGATATCAAACAAAACTTTCAAAAAACTTTCATACACAACCTACACACACACTAACCTTCTACACACGAGGAATTACACAAAAAATTCCAACCGCTCATCTGAGCGGTTTTTTTATGTATTATTATTGATTTTTATGTCATAATCCAATTATGGAAAACAAAGAAGAAATAATTGCCGATATAGAAAAACTCTCCTCTGACGGCAGAGGGATTGCGCATATAGACGGGAAAGTAACTTTCGTCGGTCAGACCTGCCCTGGGGATAAGTGCAAAATAAAAATATTAAAAGAGAACAAAAGCTACAACATAGCAGAGCTTGTGGAAATCGTTGAAAAATCTCCGCACAGGGTTAAACCGTTCTGCCCTATGTACAATGTTTGCGGGGCATGCAGTCTTCAACATATAGATTATAACTACCAGTTGGAGTTAAAGAAAACTATTGTGGAAGACTCAATGCGCGGACTCCTCGACGCAAGCATAATAGATGATGTTGTTCCGAGCCCTGAGATAAAAGAATTTCGACACAAAATCCAATATCCCGTAAGGCAAACCCAAGTGTCAAAACGCATACTTGCGGGCTATTTTAAACCTAAATCACACGATATTGTAAATATCAAATATTGCCCGATACAACCGCATATCTGTGATGAGATAATGGAATTTATAAGGGAAAACGCCCCTAAATACAAAATAGAAGGCTACAACGAAAAGAAACATTCAGGGCTCTTGAGGCACGTTGTAATCCGTGTTTCCGCAAAAACGGGAGACAACCTCGTTGTCCTTGTTCTGAATGCGGACAAAGTTCCCGAAAGAGTGAAAGACTTTGCACAACTTCTGTTTGACAAATTCGACAAAATAGTCGGTGTGACGGCAAACCTAAACAGTCAAAAAACAAACCTTATCCTGACGAATAAAACAATCCCACTCTTCGGCAAAGATTATATAGAAGAAACTTTGTGCGGAGTAACATTCAAAATCGGCTCAAATACGTTCTTTCAGATAAACCCGAAAAGCGCGGAAAACATTTTCCGCTATGTAAAAGATTACATAAAATCGAATTATACCAAACCGACAATATTGGACGCTTATGCGGGTATATCGGCGTTCGGGCTCGTTATGTCGGATGTGGCGAGTGAAGTAACCTCGGTCGAGGAGTGCAAAGCCTCCGTCGATACGGCAAAAGAGGTTAAAAAACTGAACGGCATAAACAATATAAAACTTTATTGTATGGACTGCGAAGAGTTTTTGGCGGACAAAACAGACAAATCCTACGATATAACAATCCTTGATCCGCCGAGAAAAGGATGTACACAAAAAACACTGGATTCCGTATTGAACCTCACAAAATCGGAAATAATCTACGTAAGCTGTAACCCTGCAACTCTCGCGCGAGACCTTAAATATCTGACGGATAAAAACGCAACCGTAAAATCAATAAGACCGTTCGATATGTTCTGTCACAGCCCGCATATTGAAGATGTCGCAATAATAAAAATAAACTAACAATAAATAAATATTACAGAGAAATAATGATACTAGGACAGGAGTAAATGTATTTCAGCTCTGCAATATAAAGTAGGGTGCGATGTTTCGCACCAAATCGAAAATTATAGGAAGAACAGTGTGTAGGTCGGATTTACCAATCCGACAATAAATAAAAATGAGGAAAAAATCAAAATGAAACATAAATGTAAAGTAACGGTATTAGATACAAAATGTTTCTCCGATTATCAGGAAAAATATCTTGCGGATACGAAATCAGGTCCATGCCCGTGCTATCACGCGGGGGATGAATATATGTTTGAGCGTGACGGAGTGAACGACGATTTTTGGCACATGGGGTTGAATACCCTTGTTAAGGCGACCGCTAATCCAGACAAAACCGCGGGAGGTCCTAAAATGCCGTTCTGCTCGGAGGCGTGGGATGCGATAAGCAGATATATTTATACCGCTCTGCAGGGCGGTTCAATTATGCACGGATGGACAAACGACGAAAGAATGATGATTGCCTGCTGTAATGACGGTACCCGTCCCGTCATTTTCAAGATTGAAAGAATTGATGTTCCCGAAACGGAAGAAGAAAAAGATTGGTTGAGCAAACAGAATTTTTCCAATAATGCCGACAATGCTATCACGGGAGCATAAAATTCTGTATTAAAAATACCGTAAAATAAAAACATAAATGTCATGCTAAATTTATTTCAGCATCCGTACAATTCGGTCTAAGGTACTGAAAAGATCCTGAAACAAGTTCAGGATGACGGTTCTAACAATATATACAATAATCAGTATGTAATTTGCATAAAAACATAAAACAGTTGGAGGTTAATATAATGTGGCTATTGTTTGCAATAGGTTCATCGGTTTTTGCGGCGTTAACATCTATACTTGCAAAAATCGGGATAGAAGGGGTTGATTCAAACCTCGCGACAGCAATCCGTACTTTTGTTGTGCTTTTGATGGCATGGGGAATGGTTTTTCTGACACACGCTCAAACAGGGCTTGGCAACATAGAAAACAAAAGCTGGCTCTTCCTTATCCTGTCAGGTCTGGCGACAGGTGCGTCATGGCTCTGCTATTACAAAGCTCTGCAGATAGGACAAGTGTCAAAAGTCGTTCCGATAGACAAAATGAGTACCGTTCTAACAATCCTTTTAGCGTTCGTATTCCTGCACGAATCATTCAGCGCAAAATCTTTGCTCGGCATGGCACTCTTAACCGCAGGCACATTAGTAATGGTAATGTAGCAGGGGGGTAGGAGTAAATATATATAGCCTTTAAGTTACAACTGTTTCTTTGGAAAATGAGCACTTGCACATCCGACGCAGGAACCGCAAGCATGGAGTTTTGGCGGTGCCAAAAGTTCCACTATATCAAAAACTTTGTCCTCCATTATCGATTTTATAACAAGCGGATACAAAGTCGTTCTTAATTTTTCTATCTCTTCCGCGAGTTCGTCATAATGGGTGTAATTGTCAATAATTACAGGATATTGCGCCAAAATTTTACCCTGCGTCATGCCTGCTTTTACCTCATATACCGTGACACCCGTAACCTTAGCCCCATACAAATACGCATCTTTTATAGGAGTTTCCGTATCAAACGCAGGCAGCAATGAAGAATGTATATTTATAACCTTGTTCTTCTCTATTGTTTCGTCGTCAAGGTTTCCGCTATAATCATATAACGCTGTCAAAAAGTCATTGTCAGCGTCTTTCGGGTTATCCGTCACTTTAATATTATAATCGGATAAATGCTGTTTTAACTTTTCCGCCGACGAAATATTATTGGTTAAAATACACAAATTTTTCATATTATTCTCTTATACTCTTTTTAGCGGCGGATTTCAGTTTGTTATACAGTTCAATCTCTTCCGACGTCAGTTTTTTAGGGATATCAATTTTAACGGTTATTATCAAATCGCCTTTTTTGCCGTTTTTTTCTATTCCCTGCTCTGAAATTCTGTATTTTTGTCCGCTGTAAGTCATCGGCATAAGTTTCATCTTCAAGGTTTCGCCGTTCATATTGAAGGTTATATATCCGCCCAAAACCGCCTCATAAGGTGCAATCGTAACAGTTCTTATTATATTAAGTCCGTCATATTGGATATCTTGGGCGTTTTTAATCTTAACAATAAGGTAAAGGTTCCCTCTTTTTCCGCCGTTAAAACCTTTGTTACCTTCGCCCTCGACTCTGACTTTGCTGTTATGTTTTACCTGCGGAGGTATTTTTACCGTCAATTTCTTATACTTGGATTTTTCGCCTTTTCCTCCGCATTCGGGGCAAATCGAGCCGTTGATAAACCTTCTGCCGTGGCATTTGTCGCAAGTTTCCATATGCAGAATATTTACAACCCTCTCCGTTCCGTTTATCGCCTCTTCCACGGACAGCGTAACTTCCGTCGTTATGTCCTTGCCGTCAACTTTCGGCGGAACATATCTTTTTTGCTGATTACCTTTTTTAAATTGTTTAACAAAATTGGTGAATATATTTTTGAGATGAAAAGACTTTGCCTGCTCCTCCATTTTAGATACGGAACTTTCTCTCTTTTTCCGTTTTATTGTCGGCTCGGGCTCTTCCTCATATTTTTTGCCTTCTTTTACTCTGTGAGAATCGGTTTCCGTTTTCTTTCCGCCGTGAGAATTTGCACCCGATTTTGTGGTTTTATGCTCCTCACCCTTTTCGGCATACTCATACAGCTTACGAATTGAATCGTACTGTTCACGTTTTTGGACGCTGGACAGAGTTTCGTAAGCCTCGGTTATTTCCTTAAATATTTCTACGTTCTTTTCCGTATTGCCGACAATATCGGGGTGACACTTATGCACAAGTTTTCTGTAAGCTTTTTTTATCTCTACATAAGTAGCATCGGAGGATATTCCCAAAATTTTATAATAATCTTTTTTTTGCTGCATAATTATCTTTTCTAGTAATCAGAGATTTGACTATCGTCGTCATCTTTCAATGCCGATAAATCGGAAGAATACATCCCGTCAAAGTTGTCAGGGAGCATATCATCATCAGGCCAGCTTGTTCCGTCATCAAATCTGCAGGCGTTCAAGTTTACACTTGCGGACAAATCGGAGTTTGAAAGGTCTGATTCACTGAACAAAGCTCCTGCCATATCGGCTTCGCTAAAGTTGCAATAATCAAGAGTCGCATAACTGAAATCCGTTCCGTTTAATACGGAGGATGAAAAATCGCATTCCGTCAATGTAGAACGTGTGAAATCTGCCGATGACAGGTCACATTCTATAAACTTGACGTTAAATAATTGTGAATCGGAAAACATTGATGAAGTAAAATCTACGTTTCTGAAACATACATCTTTTATTTCAGAGTTTGAAAAATCAACTTCGCTCAAGTCGATGCCGTTTTCACTGTTTTCATCTACATATTGGTTAAATGCCTCACTGTCATTCAATATCATCTCAATTAAATCGTCTTTTGATTCCATAATGCTCCTCAACTTACCATGTTCATCTGTATTGCTAATAACACAGCCTGTGTACGGCTTTTTACTTTTAATTTTTTAAAGATAGTGTTCAGATGAGTTTTTACGGTTACATCTCTTACAAAAAGCTCATCCGCTATCTCTTGGTTGGTCTTTCCTTTAGCGACAAGAGACAAGACTTCTTTTTCTCTTTCTGTCAAAGGTTCAACCTTACCTTGATTTTTAAACTGAATATCCGCTTTCGGATTTCTTTCTTCCTGCCATTTTGAACGTCTCAAAACGGCTTCAATCCTTGCAAGCAAGTTCGGCAGAACGAACGGTTTTACGATATAATCATCGGCACCATGCTTTAGCCCCGATACGATTTTATGCTCTTCGTTCACTGCAGTAATCATTATAACAGGAAGATATTTTGTGTGCTCATTGTTACGGATTCTTTTCAAAGTTTCCCATCCGTCCATCTGAGGCATCATTACATCCAACAGTACAAGGTCAATCCCCGAGTTTTCATCATCCAAAACTTTCAGAGCATCGACTCCGTTTGTAACAGTCTCAACGGTATAACCGTAGAGAGGCAAAGCCTCGCTCAAATATTTCGGGTTATCATCAACTATTAATATTTTTGAAAACTCTTCCATTGTTACCCTTTATACAATATGTTCTTTCAGTGCCTTTATTGCCGCTTGCAATCTGTCATCGACCTCCAGTTTTTGCAAGATACTTGCGACATGCACCTTTGTTGTGTTAACGCTTACAAATAATTCTTTTGCTATGTCAACGTTACTCATTCCCTCTGTTATGAGTTTGAGAATTTGACGTTCTCTCGTTGTCAAATTATACTTATTCCCGACAGGAGCGCAATCATTCATTTGGTTGGTATTAACGGCTCCGAGAACTATCTCAGCAATACTCGGATCAAACCACGATGCTCCATCCAATACGGAATCAACAACTTCAATAAGTCTTTGTAAATTGATATCCTTGGAGCAATATGCCTGTGCTCCCGCTTTCAAGCTGTTCAAAACATCGTTTTTATCGTTATGAGAAGTCAGGACAACGAATTTCATCTCCGGTCTTACCGCTTTTATCTTTTGTATCGCGGTTATACCGTCTGTTTCGGGCAAGCCTAAATCCATAATTATTACATCTATTTTATTGTTTTTGACTATCTCAAAAGCTTTTTCGGCAGAGCCGGCTTCATATATTCCGTTTATAAAATCAACATCTTTGAATGCCGTTTTAAGCCCGAACCTCGTGAGTTCGTGGTCTTCCACAAGTAATATATTGCTTTTTTTCGTTGCAGTCGTCATTTATTTGTTTAACTCTTCCGTTTTCTTTAACAATAGACTTTGATAATAATAATACCTAAAGTCATTTCCGTCAATATAATACGCATTATCAAGATATTTTTTTGCCAATTCCAAATTCCCGTTTTCTATCATCACTCTGGATAAATCAATCCAACCGTCCTTAAAGTTAGGATTAATGGAAACGGATTTTTTCAAATATGTAAGCTCAATATCGGGATTAGCCAACGCTATGTGATAATATGCTCTATAGGCTGTATTATCTTTCTTTGCTATGTTTTTATACAAAGAATTTGATGTTTTTGTATTATTTAGTTTTGAATACGTATCTGCAAGTTTTAACTTTGCCTCTGTCGCATTGGAGCGGGTTTGAGACGCTTTTTTGTAATATTTGAGGGCCTGTTTATATTTGCCGTGCTCATATGCGACATCTCCCATAGATAACAGCGTATCTATATTGGAAACGTTATATTTATAGGCTTTTGCCGCTACGGTATTCGCTCTTTCAAAGTCACCATTCTTTATGTAAATACGGCTCATCAAAGAATATATAAGCGCATTCCTTGAGTTGTTCTTTGTGATTGCGCTCTGCAAAACTCTCAAAGCTCTTGAATTATCGTTTCTCAGGTAATAATAATATCCTAGATGGTAATCCTTTAGCCAAGGTTGCCTTTCGGTTTTGTATTTTATATATTCCGCATTAGATTCTATTTTTTGTTTTATCGGGAAATATCCGACATCCGTTTTGTTCGTATTTTTTACTATTTTTAAAGCTTTTTTATTCTTCTTTGTGCTTGCAATAACTTGCGATTGCAGGATTTTGTAACTCAAATTATCAGGATTTAATTCAATCGCCGTCTGGATATATTTTTTTGCATTCTCTATATCATCCGTTTTCATATACCCTAAAGCCAAAATGTAATTGGCATAGTCGTTTAAGGAAATATTCCTTGATTTTAAAGTTTCCTCAATCGCAACATTGCTTCTGTCGTTATATTCGATATTAGAATATGCCTCTGATAATGCCAAAATTTCATCCGATGATAATTTGTATTTTGGGAAGAATAATTTTTGAGTATATTCCGAATCCATTTGTGCTATTTCAAAATCGGAAATTTTACTGAATGATAACGCTGCCAAATCGAAAAATCCCAATGAAGTTGCCTTATCCGCCAATATCATCAAATAATAATCGTTGTTTTCGTTATCAAAGATAAGCCTTTTCAAATCATCATAAGAAGAGCTTATATTCAGGTTCGTGAATTTGTTTGTAACGCCTTCAACCGCTGATTTAAACGCCTTTGCAGTGTAATTTATTTTCGCATACTGAGTGTTGCTCGGAAGAGCATCAGACTCTTGTATCGGCGACAGATTTTGTTCCGCAAAACTTGCACTGCTCCCGAGTATAAGGATTGCGAGCAGGTAAATTGAATTTTTTATAAATTTGTTTTTGATAAATGTTTTCATAGTAGTTTAATTATGAATTATGCTGCGATTTTTCTTTTATCGCTTTTAGTTCTTCCGCCTTCGCTTCTCCGATATAGTACTTATTAAAGGCTGTTACCAAATCATTAGTTTCACCCGCATTGAGTGCATTGTATAAATCCATCAAGGTATACTTGCTCAAAACATCTCTGTCTTTGTCTTCAAGTATAAGGTGGTTTTCCGTCAAGAACACATTAACAATCTTATCCAACGGAATTTCAAGGAACTTATCAACAATTTTCTTGTCAAAATGTGTTCCCGAATCGCTAATCAAGATTGATATAACTTTTTGGATAGGCATTTTATCACGATAGTGACGTTTTGATGTTATTGCGTCGAATACATCCGCAACCGCTAAAATCCTGCCGCCAAACGGAATTTCTTCACCTTTCAGGTGTCTGTAATATCCCGTTCCGTCGTATTTTTCGTGATGAGAACATGCAATCTCCGTTATCATCTTGAAATCTTCCGACATATGGATTTTTTCCAAGATGTTATGCGTAATCTCAACGTGTGATTGAATATGTTTATATTCTTCCGGTGTCAGTTTCCCTTCTTTTTGCAGAACGGAATCTCTTATCCCGATTTTGCCGATATCATGCAAAGCTGCCGCTTTTTGGATAATCTCAATTTCGGCTTTTGACATTTTGAACTGTTCCGCGATGAGTGTTGAGTACATTCTGACACGTGTAGAATGACCTGCCGTAATCTTATCACGAGCATCGATAGATGCCGCAAGTGTTCTGATAAAGCTGTCAAATACAACCTTTTGTTCCTCTAACAGTTCTTTCTGTCTTGCGAATAATTTTGCGTTCTCTAATGATATCCCCGCACTTGAACCGATTGAAATAAGGATATCTTCATCCTCTTGGGTAAAATATCCGCTCAATTTGTTAAGTACCTGAAATACCCCGATAATTTCCTGTTCAATATTTCTGATAGGCATACAAAGTATTGTTTTCGTTACATAGCCTGTCTTTGAGTCAATATCTTTGTTAAACCTTGAATCGGAGTATGCGTCTTTAATATTTATGGTTTCACCAGTTCTGAATACGGTGCCCGCAATACCTTGAGACGCGTTAAATCTTATTTCTTGACTGCCTATTCCGAGTGCTACTTTTGACCAAAGTTCATCAGTATCTTTATCATATAAAAATACCGTGCATCTGTCCGCTTGGATAGCGTCTCTTGCCTCTTCCGCAATCGTTTGGAGCAATTTATCAATATCTTTTTCCGCAGCTACCGCCTGACCTATTTTGACCAGTGCCAAAAGCGGATCGTTTTTCGCTGCTGAAAGAAAAGCCCCGCCGTTTTTTACGGTTTTGATAATATCTTCAAGTTTCCATAAAAACTCGTTGCAATTCTTTTTTGTAGCTATGTCTTTAGCATTGTTGTAATAGAGCATGTAAAGGTTACTGTTTTTTTCGCAGAAATTCACAAACCCTAAAACAAAATTATAAAAAATCTTTTCGCACGGATCATTATTTTTGTTTAAGGTCATTTCAGCATCATTAAAATATCTGAGTGCCGGAGAAAAATCCCCTTTCAAATACAAAAGCAAACCGTTGAAACAATTGGCAGCCGACGGGCTGTTTTGCTTTAAATCGGAGGAGTCTATCGCATGTTTAAATTCATCCTCGGAATCTGACAGTGCTTTAAAAACTTTTAGTATCTCATTATGGGTTGTTTCTGTAATCATAGCCTTAGTACTCATCACTTTATTAATATATACTTATGATACTCTATTATTTCCATTTTATCAATAGGGCAAAGGGAAAATATCATACGTAATTTGTAATTAGAAATGTGTGATTAAATGGTACAATTAATTTAAGCATTAAATTCAAATTACTAAACAATTATAAATAAAAACTTGAAAAATAAAGTTATGTTCATTTCTTTTCTTTCTAGTTGCGAGGCGAAAGAAATGAAACGAACCAAAGAAAAGAAAGGCACGCCGTTGCTGTGTTCGCAAATGTATCGAATGCTGAACATTTGCTCCACCCAAAGAGTTATCTGCGATAACTGTAAATGCATCTTCGTGAACTCGCTGACCGCTCAAACAGCACTCGATGACAACTATCGTAAGAGAGATACACACATTAACGCAATGAAACAAGTCGCACGGGTTGTGCTTGTCACAA
>DLEF01000018.1:0-1816 GCA_002481545.1 Cyanobacteria bacterium UBA7753
AATATAAATACAATCAAAAAGCATTTATCAAGCTTGGTTGAAAATAATTATCTTATAAAACACGGGAAGACCCGCGGTGCTTGGTATACAAAAAGCACAGGAGGTTTAAGTGTGGAATAAAATAAAAGAATTTATAATTTATAACTTAGATACAATAAAAATTGTTCTAACCGTTCTTGCTTCAATATTTGGAGTTATAACAGGATGCGATTTAAAAAACAATTGGAATTTGCCAAATCATCCATTCTTCGATTTTGTAAAGTGGGTACTATGTTCTCATCCTTTATTGATATTTATGGTGATATCAATTTTATTAATAGTAATTGCTATAGTCGAAAAATGTAAAGGTGGTTCTTATGCAAATTTAAAAAAGGAACTAATTAAAAATAGAAGAAAGTTGGAATTACTAGATGATAATTTAAAAGAAATTCTTGTTGGCCAATTAATTGCATTTGGAAGAAACGAACTAGGTTTTGGTAATGAAAATCTTAATAAAGAAAGACTTACACTTTATTGGGTTGATCCTGAAGAAAAAGAAACTAAATGGTTATATCAATTAGCAAGATTTTCTAGCAATCCGATATATGATAAAAGCAAAAGTAAAAGATATTCAATTGAAAAAGGGTGCATTGGTCAAGCATATAAGCACGATTGGTGCTTTGACCCTTCTGTAACAGACGGTTCTTCTAAGTCTAAATATAATTATACAGATGAAGAACTAAGTTTAATTAATATGAAATCCCATACATATGCTGCCTGTAAAATTATAGATAATGATAACAACATCTATGGAGTACTTGTTGCTGAGCATTTAGAACGAAATGCTTGGGCAGAAGAGGATATAAAATCAAAACTACAACTACAGGCTATGAGATTATCAAAAATGTTAAAAATTTTGAATGTATATATTAAAAACAGATATAAAGATAATAACGAAGGAGGTACACAATGGTAACAATTCATGCTCCTCAATATAATGATAATTTAATAAATATTGTTGCTTATATTTTAAAAAATTATCCTAATAAAAAAGATTTATCTAAAGCAAGAGTCACAAAAATGGTTTATCTAGTAGATTGGAGAGCTGCTTTTGATTTAGGTTCTCAAGCAACAGATATTCAATGGTATTTTGATAATTATGGCCCATTTGTTTATACAATTAATGACATGGTTGAAGAAATGTCCATATTTGAAAAAATCAGAACCAATAATTTTTATGGTAGCGATAAAACTATTTATAAATTAGTCGATCAAGATTATATAATAAATTTGAGTGATGAATTAATAAAAATAATTGATACTGTTATCGAAAAAACAAAAAATATGTCTTGGACAAATTTTATCAATTTTATTTATTCAACATATCCAATAGTAACATCCAATAGATATACTCATCTTAATTTAGTTGAAAAAGCTCAGCAGTATAAGATTGAATTAGAAAAAGAAGCAATAAACTAATATGAAACTTGACTGAAATTGATACATTTTAAAGTTAATTTTAGTTATTTTGTAATGTATTTTATGTGCTGATTTTACCGCTATTCAAATATTATAAACACTTCCGGCTTAGTTCCGACTTAAATATAGGCATTTTAAATGGGACTTATGTGTCCTAATTTTGTCGTCGCTATGATATAGAGTATATTTGAGTTTTGGCGATTTGCTCGGATTTATATCGGACTTTTGGGTGACAGAATGTGGACAAAAAGAGTAGTTTAGTTACATTTGAGTCAATTCGTATAAAATTGCTATTACCCCAACGTGTCGGCTAACACAGGCGAATTAATTACAATTCAAATGTCCCAAATAAACCCCA
>DLEF01000018.1:1964-4310 GCA_002481545.1 Cyanobacteria bacterium UBA7753
GCTACTTTGCCTCAAAACAAAAAATATTTGTTGTTTCAGGAGGATATCCTTTGCTGTTTGCGTATTTAGCCCCCAACTTTTTATCTTTAAATTTTATATTATAGTTCCCTGATATATTTTTAAACCCTGCCCGTAAAAGTTCTTTATCGGCTCCTTTTGAGATGTCGTTCCTGCCTATAATAACCATACTTTGAGGCTGTAATTTAGAATATAAATTCTCGGATAATTCTTTAATCCCTTTTTGTGTCATAAATTGCCATGCATTTCTGATAAACACGACACAAGGATCTGATGATAGTTTTCCTTCTTTTAAGTCTTCAAATATATCTCCTGTATTATAATTGATATCTTGTTTTAATTTATCCGAACACTCAAATGTTTTCTGTCCGTCTCTTCCCTTGCGCTTGCTTGTCTCTGTTATGAAATCACCTTGCTTTATATTTTCAAAGAAATTGAGTCTGTGTATTTCATCATCACCAAGCCTCAATTTATACTCTTTAGCCTTTTTAATGATATCAGGGTTGTTGTCTCGTGCCTCAATCGGTAAATATTTGCTTACCTTATCTTTAGGAAAATGGTTGTATAACCCCATAATAACGGAGGTTGGCTCATATCCTGCCGAGCATCCGTAATCATATATTTTGGTTCCGTCAGGAAATCTTTTCTCTAATATTTGAGGTCATTCCGCGAACAATTGAACATCTCTTGCAAGGCAAGAATAGTTATGGATATTTCCTCTTTGATATAACAGTCCGTCTCCAACAAGCTCTTTTACCTGCCCGCAATCAAAGTGCGCCTTAAAGGTGGGTTTGCTTGTAGGAGTCTTTGCATAGGACGATTTATTATAGATATTATAATCTGTATATTGCGCGCAAGTTATCTTCATATACATTTTAATGCCCCTAAAAAATATATTTGTCAGGGGTAAATATATACTTTATAGTTTTAAATATTTAAAGCTACGCAGTTTTCTTATCAATATATACTTTGTCTTTATCCTTCAAAGACTATTGCTAGTTCAAGTCTCGTTTTTTGCTCTATTTAATAAAAAATTGCTGAAGTTTTTTGTTCGGATTTTTCGTATTTTTTCTGATTCGATTAATAAATTTACAAACCATTTAAATCTATTTTAATTTCTGCTTTTTGTAATTCTGATATATACATATTTTACTATTCATTAATATTTAAAAAATCATATAACCTATATAAACCATTCATATATGCTTTTGTACTATTAGAAGGAAGTTCTATATGTCTAGATACTTGTTGTTCAAATAATTCTTTTTCAAAATTCCCAATATTTTGTTTGTTACTTAGAATTTCAAAGAAATTTGAATTAAATTCATTTTGATGTTTATACACATAAAAACTGTCGCCTACATACGTTTTTATTGTTCGTTCTTTTTTCCCTTTTAATTTTTCAAATAGGTATTCTGTATATTTATTTCGTAAAGATGTAATATAATCTTCGTTGTTGCTGATGTTTGTTTTTTTTAGGGGTTTATTATTTCCTTTATCTTTTTTTATTGACGGAATTATATTTTTTTGTGGGTAATTACAAAATTCTTTAATTACGCATTGACTGCATTTAGGATTTTTAGTTGTACAGATTTCCCCATAGCCATCTGCGGAATAATTCCATAATAAATAATCAATTTTTGACGGAGCATAATCTATTTCTATGGATAGCAGATTACATATTTCAATAATTTTATAATTAGATTGAGAAGAAATTAAGTTTAATCTTTCTGGAGAAAGTATTGTTTTTATATGTATGTCAGGCTTAATAACGTCAATCCCAACATTTCTTAAATACTCACAAACCAGCGGTTCAGCAAGTTGTACTAATTTATATTCACTATTTGTATCAGCAAGCATTTTTACAATAGTAATTGCTTCATCGTGTGTTATAAAATTATCTAAACTCTCATATTCTTTTTCAAGTTTTTCTAAGACTAAAATGTTATGTTTTAATGCTTGCATTTGCTTTTTTGTTGATCTTGACCCTATTTTATATTGATAAATTCTATTTATAAAATATTGAGGATTACAATCTCTTATTTTGTCTTTATCGTAATGAAAGAATAAATTATCAACATCTTGTTTATGTACATAGACTCTTTTCCATCCACCTTGTCCGCTTAACATTGCTAAAATCATTCCTTGTATATGTTCTTTAAAACTAAATTTTTTTCCAGCTTTTCGTTCTGCTATTGCATTCAAAATGGTTTTATCAACATCTAGTACATTTTCTTTAATATATTTATCTAGCAATTCAAACATTCTTTTGTAATCTTTTTCCATATAAACTCCTTAAATTTTTAATTATATGATTATGTTAAATGA
>DLEF01000018.1:4318-18098 GCA_002481545.1 Cyanobacteria bacterium UBA7753
TAAAAATATTTTTCAATATAAAAAGCAAACATAATAAAAGTTTTGCCAATAGATAGGATAACAGATAAATGCCTTGTAAAATATAATTAAGTAGAGAAACTTAAATTACATATTTTAATAATATATTTACTTTGTATACCATAAGTGTTATTATGTATATCCAGTTATCAACTAATATAGCTAAGTTTTAAGTCTATAATGATTGTTGATTTTGAGTAATTATAAAGAGGTTGTTATGAATAGGTTATTTTTAAAAAATTTTGTATTATGTATCTGTGTGGGCATATTTATCGAAATTCCAGTATATAGTTCAAATAAAACAAATATAAATATAAACATAAATGTTGTTCCAGTTGAAAGAAATGTTAACAACTATGGTATTCAAATGATGAAAAATATTGGAACAAGACAATGGATAATGCAGAATGAAGGCTACATGAAAACAGATTATACAAAAGATGCAATAAAAGCTCTAAAAGAAGGAAAGTATGATGAAACAATAGAATTATGTTTTAAAACATTTAATTATCCTTCATTACTATCAAAATCAACAATCGCTGATTGTTTTCATTATATAGGTCTTGCTTATCTAAAAAAATTAGATTATACGAAATCAATATATTATTATAACATATCAATCGAGAAATATAAAGAACTACATCTTTATAACAAAGATGTTTATTATGAAAGAGGGTTAGCTCGTCAAAAAATAAATGATTATGAAGGAGCAAAAGAAGATTATGAGAAAGCTGTGTCCTTTGGGATGAAAACAGGTAATAAATTATTGAATGATGATATTACATATGATTTTACAAAAGACATTTCTAAAGAACAATATTCTAATTTTAATATAATGGATTATTTTATTATGCCAGATATGAATAAATATGGGAAATTGGCGTATATATCTGGTAACATAAAAAAAGATAAAGATGAGGATGACCTTCATTTTTATAATGAACTATTGAAAAATGATTACAAATCAGCTGAAAAATATAATAATCGAGGAGTTTATTATTTAGAGGAAAAAGATTATCAAAAAGCTTTAGATGATTTTACTGAATCAATAAAAAAGGATAGCACAATTATAGAACCATATTATAATTTAGCACTATTATATTATCAAATAGAAGAATACCAAAAAGCTAAAGAGTATTTAGATAAATATTTAAGATTTCAAAATAACTTACCTGAAAAATATATAGTTTATAAAAATGGGGGAGTAATAAGTTATTCTTATCAAGATATGAATACATATATTGATGAAATTCTAAAGGCTAATATAGAATTAAAATTACAAAATTATGATATAGCTAATAGTATATATAAAAAATACAACAAAATGGAGTATTTTGATGGGTATTCTTTTTCGCAACGTAAATATAAGTTGTGTATGGAATTGTTGCCATTGTCAGAAGGTAGCGTTTATTATAAATTTAGGAAAATATAAAAAAGCATATTATGCATTAAATGCACACTTGACATCTAATTATTGTTTAGATGTGTATAACAATTCTCCCGATAAAGAAGATCATTTTGAGAGATGGCATAAATGGTCTCCTCCTCAAGATGACAGAACTTATTATGCATACAAAGTCATTGACAATGCATATATAATGAATAATATAGCATTATTGGAGTATGTTATGGGTATAGATAAAAAAAAGTGGAGAATATCTGCTATTCAAGATATTAATGAGGCTAAAGATATAGCATGGCAATTGAATGATATTGAATTATATAAGCATATTATAAGAACATATAATTTAATAAACACAAATACTCATTTAGATATGAGAAAGGACTAAATAATGGGTAAAAAAATTGACTATTTATGGAACAATTGGAATGAAAAAGATTGGAATAATGCTTTAGGACATTATTTCGATGCCGTAAAAGATTCCAATGTTGAATTAGAAGAAGAATTAGATAACTTAAACCCTGAAACAATAAAGAAAATGTCTGTAACTGAGTTTTATAACTTTTTGCACGATAAATATTTTGTATGGAAATTTACTGCTCCTAACAGATTAGCTACAACAAGGATGAGCTTGGAAAAGTATTTGGTTGATGGAAATATGGCAGAACTTGAAGAAATCCATAATTTACTATTCAAGTATAGTCCTGACAATACATTGAGTTTGTTAAAAACAGTTCACAGAATAAAAGGTTTAGGAGTAGCAGGTGCATCAGGTCTGTTATCATTACTCTTCCCAAAATATTTCGGAACGGTTGATCAATTTGTTGTTCAAAGATTATCTGAGGTACAAAATCTAAAAGAACACAATCAAATTATGGCTATAAACCCTAAAAGTATAAATGAAAAGAATGGAATGCTCCTTATAAATATCATGAGAAATAAAGCCGATGAGTTAAATAAAAAGTTTAAAACAACTGAATGGACTCCTCGAAAAATAGACAAAATCCTTTGGAGTATAGACAGATAAATACTTAATTTAAAAAATATAAGAATGAGGCGGATAAAATTTTTATCCGCCTCATCTTGTTTATAAATAACTGATTATATCAGATTATTCTTCGCCTTTTCCTTGAGCTTCTACTCTGGCTTTTTCTTCATCGGTAACGCCCTTGATAGTCAAGTTTACACGACCTCTGTCGTCAATCTTGATAATCTTAACGATTACTTCGTCGCCAACGTTTACGTGAGGTTCAATCTTATCAATTCTTTCATGGCAGATTTGAGAGATGTGAACCATACCGTCTTTGCCGCCGCCGAGTTCTACGAAAGCACCGATAGGGATAATTCTAACTACTTTACCTTTTAGAACCATACCTACTTCAGGCTTAAATGTAATATCCTTAATCATCTTGATAGCAATCTTAGCACCTTCCTGATCGTTAGATGTGATTGTTACAACACCTGAATCTTGGATATCAATTTCAGCCCCTGATGCATCGATGATTTCTCTGATTTGTTTTCCGCCGGGTCCGATAACAGCTCCGATGTCCTCAGTAGGAATTGTCAAAGTTGTTATACTTGGTGCGAACGGTGACATAGGTCCGGGTTCTGTGATTACTTTTCTCATTTCGCCTAAGATGTGCAATCTGCCTTCTTTAGCTTGATATAAAGCCTTTCTCAAAGTTTCGTTAGGGATACCTTTAGCCTTCATATCCATCTGAAGTGCTGTGATACCGTCGTCGTTACCCGTAACTTTGAAGTCCATATCACCCAAGAAGTCCTCAATACCTTGAATATCAGTAAGGACAACAGGTTCATAACCTTCTTCCTTAATCATACCCATAGCGACACCGCCAATCATACATTTAACAGGAACACCTGCATTCATCAATGCCATTGAGCTGCCGCAAGTTGAACCCATTGATGTAGAACCGTTAGATTCCAATACATCTGATGTTACTCTGATTGTGTATCCGAATTCTTCTTGTGAAGGAAGTGCAGGGATGTTAGCTCTTTCAGCCAAGTTACCGTGACCGACTTCACGTCTGCCCGGTCCTCTCAAAGGTTTTACTTCACCTACCGAGAAACCAGGGAAGATATATTTGTGCATATATGTCTTTTCTGTCTGAGGATCAACTCCGTCAAGTTCTTGACGCATTGAAGGACCTGCAAGGGTTGCAACAGATAAGATTTGAGTTTGACCTCTTGTAAATACGGCAGAACCGTGCGCTCTCGGAATAACACCGACTTCGCACCAAATTGGTCTGACTTCGTTGTATTTACGTCCGTCAGCTCTGACATGTTCATCCAAAATCATTGCACGCATAACGTGTTTTTCGGCTGCTTTAAATTCTTCGGCAACAAAGTCAACGCCTGTTTCTTCAAGAATTTTCTTGATGTAATCATCATCAGGAAGTGCTTCGATTTTTTCTTTAACAAGGTTCTTAGCTTCTTCCAATTTGTTTTGACGATATTCTCTGTCAAAGTGATGGTATGCATCGTAAATCATATCGCCTGCAACGTCTTGAATAATCTTAGCGATACCTGATGTATCGTAAGGGTTAACAAATTCTTGTTTTTCAACGCCGCATTCTTTAACAAATTCCATTTGAGCTTCACATTGTTTCTTGATTTCACCTTGTGCGAACTCAACTGCGTTCATAATATCATCTTCGGTTACGAACTTGCAGCCTGCCTCAACCATGATAACGCTATCGTGAGTACCTGCTACAACGATATCAAGGTCTGATGCCTTAGCTTGTGCGTGTGTAGGGTTAGCGATGAAGTTGCCTTCAGCGTCTCTTGATACTCTGACTGCACCGATAGGTCCTTCGAAAGGAGCTCCTGACAACATCAAAGCACAAGATGCACCCAACATAGCCAATGTATCAGGTTGGTTTTCCTGATCGTAGCTGAATAATTGTGCAACGATTTGAATATCGTTTCTATATCCTTTAGGGAATAACGGTCTGATAGGTCTGTCAATCAAACGAGAAATCAAAATAGCTTTGTCGCTTGCTTTACCTTCTGAACGGTTGTAACCGCCCGGTATACGACCTATAGAAGACATTCTTTCTTCATAATCGATTAAAAGCGGGAAGAAATCTATCCCAACTCTTGGTTCTTTACTAACTACTGCGTGAACAAATAACATTGTATCACCGCATCTTACTGTAACACTGCCGTTAGCAGATCGTGCATACTTGCCGGTTTCAACAACTACTTGTTTACCGCCGATTTCAAGCTGCATCTTCTTTGTTTCCGGTATCATTTCTTTTCCTTCTTTCTTCGGCTACTCGAAAGCCGAATTTCATCTTTTTATACTTTTCTTCTTACAATAATCATTATACAGGAAACATAAATATTTTGTATAAATTATTTGCGGTGCAAACTGTTGTCCAAACTTCCCATGCCGATATTTTTTGAAAATTATCATGATGATAAATTTAACGTACAATTATTTCTCGCAAAAACTACGTTCTGCGAGAAACATTGGACTAAATATATGTGTTTTTTAACTTTTATGCGCGTCTTAGCAAATCAGAAAGTTTTACATCCCCGTCGATGATGGAATGTCTGTTTGCCGAGAACTCTTTTTTCTCTTCTTCATCTCTCTTGAATTGTGATAATCCTATGCGATGTGAATTATCATCGTTGTTGATTAGTAAAACGTCTTGGATAAATGTAACAAATTTTTTCATAATTAAATCTCCTATCATGATTATATCTTTTATTTTTAGTTTATTATCCTTCGCTCGGAGGATTTTATCGTATATATTATTATTTAATCCGTGTAATCTTTCATTGGCGCTTATGCTATAATTTTTAGGAAAGCAAAGAGGGGATAAACTTGAACTCAAACTATGAAAGAACTTTGGATGAAAATTTTGAGAAAGCTTTGAATTTATGTTCAACGCCTCATTCGTATGATGATTTGATATCACTTTTGAAAACAGGTAATATCCCCGAAAAACAGTATGCCGCACTCATGCTTGAAGAATTGAAAACAAAAGAGGATGCTCATACTTTTTTGTCCAATCTTATAAACTGTGACGGAAAAATCCGCGAGGCTGTAGCGCAAAAGTTTTTGGAGTTTACCGATAACCCTGAATATTGCAAATATTTTGCCGATTATCCCGATATTTTGGCAAAATCAACAATTGATATAAATGCTAACATTTCAAGAATGGTGATTGAAGGGTTGGAAAAACTAAAAGATTTCAAAAACTTCGGTGAAAAGTATTCCGAAAACTTAGTAAAGTATATAAATGAAGCTTTTGAAGGGTTGGATAAAATTGTTTTTCGAGATAAAAAATATACGATAAATAAACAGCTCTTTAAGTTATATTGGTGTCTTGAAGGGCTAAAGGATTATTATAAATATCTTGATAAAGATACTTTATCCGATATTTTGAAAAAATCCATGGCACAGACGGAGTACACCGTGCGTGAAAAAGCTGCGCAGATTATTAAACAACTGCCTAAAGATGAGTTTGAAGATTTATACAAACTCGCATATGCAGATAAAAATTATTACGTAAAGCAGATAATGGGGGTAAATATGAAGGGGTAAATAAAATCAATATCCCCTTATTATATTGTTGTAATCTAGTTATTTTTGATAGATTCAAAAACTGCTTTTACTTTTCCGAAAGCTTTTTTTAGTCCGTTCCCTGACATAAAGAACGAATTATCTGCGTAATATTCATTATTGGCATTTTTTACCGTGAACCCTTTTTTATCTTGGTAGTCACGTTTTACAACAGTTGTATTTTCTGATTTTAAGCCTAAATCTGTTTTTATGAATTTGTCCGCTTTAAGTTTTTTGTTCAGATTTTTATACAGTGCCAATTCTTCTTTTGCATCAAGCAAATCGGCTGTTCTTACTCCGCGGTTATTCGTATAAACTTTGAACGCAATTCCGAAATTTACATTATTATTGTTATTATTGATTGTGTTCATTTCCTCTTTCCCCTTATAAATAAAAATGATAGTTGTTGAAAAATCAGTTATTAAAAAAGGGGGTGACTTTTAGAGCCACCCTCTTTAAACTTTTTAACGGTAATGAGCGAATGCTTTGTTTGCTTCTGCCATCTTGTGGGTATCTTCACGCTTCTTGCAAGCTGAACCCTGACCGTTTGAAGCATCCATAAGTTCGTTCGTTAACTTATCGATGAAAGACTTTCCGCCTCTTTTCTTAGCTGCTTCAATCAACCAAGAAGAAGCAAGAGCGAAACCTCTGTCAGCCTTAACTTCGATAGGTACCTGATAAGTAGAACCACCGATACGTCTTGCCTTAACTTCCAATAAAGGTGTTGTATTTTGCAAAGCCTTTTGGAAAGTTTCGATAGGATTATCGTTTGTTCTTTCTTTAATTCTTTCTAATGTAGCGTAGAAAATTCTTTCAGCAAGAGATTTTTTACCTCTTCTCATAATTCTGTTAATGAATTTAGAAACATCTACGTTGTTATATATAGGATCCGGAGCCGGTACACGTCTTTCCGGTTTAGAACGTCTTGACATTATTTGTTACCTCCTTTTCCTTTTTTAGCACCGTATTTAGAACGGCTTTGGTTTCTGTTAGCAACACCTGCGGTATCTAATGTACCACGAACGATGTGATAACGAACACCAGGTAAATCCTTAACACGACCGCCTCTGATAAGAACAACACTGTGTTCCTGAAGGTTGTGTCCGATACCCGGGATATAAGAAGTAACTTCAAATCCGTTTGTTAATCTTACTCTGGCTACTTTTCTAAGTGCTGAGTTTGGTTTTTTAGGGGTTGTTGTGTAAACCCTTGTACATACTCCACGTCTTTGAGGACAATTCATCAAAGCAGGAGATTTAGTTTTGTCTGTTAGTTTTTTACGTTCTTGACGTACTAACTGATTAATTGTAGGCATTATTTTCTCCTTTTCTTATGTCTGACATCTCTGCCAAACCTATGTTTACCACATAGCAAATCCGTTCAACTCATCCGAAAACCCTTACTTATTCCCGAATACGGTTCGCTATTTATATTTCATACGGGTAATCAGCCTTACCCATAACTATATTCAAGTACAGACATGGGTTTGTGTCAACATATATTAAGATATCTTAGCATTTCTGCCCGCCTGAAAAAAATATGTTAGTATATTATAAAATAGTCCGTTTTATCCATGAAAGAGCATGGATGATATTGAATAAGACTATTGAGATTTAGTATTAAGTACTACTAAATTTCGGGGAAACAATTAAGAGTTGCTAGGTTAAAATTGAATAAATCAAAAGAGGGGAGAATTAATAAAATTTTTCGCACTCTGCTTGTTGCGCTGTTTTTCTGCGTAACAGGCGGAGCTTTTGTGCTTGCCGAAACTCTGCCCGAAATGAATCAATCAACAGAACCTTTCAGAACCTACAACTTTATTAATAATGAGACTGTTACACTTGACTCCGATATGGGTGTGACAGGAGGCGGTGTGTTCACCGTGAACGGTATTGATAAAAACTCAAATACCATTGATTTCAACAACTATTCGGGATTTGTAATAACAAGAATACAAACAACTCTTAATCTTAATAATCTGACTATCACTGGGGCAAAATCAACGGTTGGGGCGTTTTTATATAATGTTTCCTCCGATTCCCAAGTAACTCTTACAAATTTAAACATTACCTCAAACTCCGTCAACACGTCAGACAATGCCTATGGCGGAGCTATATATACATTTAACCCGATAACTCTTACAAATGTTTCCCTGCGTGGCAATTCCGCGACCACTACGGGTACTGATACCGTGGCGCAGGGCGGAGCTATTTATGCCCGTGATTCCGTAAACATGATTGCCGACAGTGACAATGTCGTTATTGTCGATAATACAACTGCGGATTCTAACGGCACCGACAACAATGCCATATATATGGCAAATTCAAACTCTACCTTAAATATTCAGGCTCGTAACAACGGACAGATGGATATTCAGGATAATATCAACGGTGCTTCCGGCTACAGGGTTAATATCACGGGGGACGGAACGGGAACCGTTGGACTGAACGATTCCATCAGGAATGCAGGCGAAATTAATGTTTCAAATGTCAATGTTTCCATGGCAGATGGCGTGGTGAAAAATCATGAACTCAATAACCTTAACCTTGGCGACAACGTTAATTTCACGGTCGATGCCGATTTAGCGAACCAAACAGCCGATACAATAACCGCTCAAAACGGAACGGGAACATTGTATCTGACAGGTCTGAATATTATATCTTCATCAACAGAGAATGAAGTCAAAATTCAGATTTTAAAAGATGCAGGGAATATTGTTCTCAACATTGATAATCTCTCTTCAAGTATTTATACCGAAGTTGAGGCTACAATGTACAATTCCTCTATCCTTGCGGATTCTTTAACTCTCGGTACAACCGATACCGCAAATGACAGTATTGTTATAACGGGACAAAAAGATGTTTTGTATGAAATGGTTCGCGACAATAATCCTCTGCATACCATTAAGAATTTTATATTCAATACAAGTAACGAATATAATCTTACGAGAGATTTAGAGGAGTCCCCTCAGGAAACCATCTTAAATATATATAATACCTCAACTGCAGAAAGCGGAGTAATCAACGCAAACGGACATTCCATGTTCAAATTGACAAACCCTGTTACAAGTGTGACGCTGAATGATATAACTATCAAAAATGCTCATGCCGATACAAACGGTTCTGTCGTTTCCCTTTCAAATAATACGGCAACTTTTAATGCAACAAATTCAACTCTTACAAACAATACCTCAGACGGAAACGGCGGTGCCATCTATGTAAACAGAGGAAGTGTCAATGTTGATACTTCAACCTTATCCCAAAACAGTGCAGGTGGCAGCGGTGGTGCTATATACGTAAATAACGGAAATGTTTCCCTCCGTAATTCGGATATATCATCAAACTCTGCAACTGAAAACGGCGGGGCAATCAATGCTGCAAATAATTCTACGGTAGAAATAACAAATTCAGGGATAAGAAACAATACATCGGGCGGAAACGGCGGAGCTATAAACGCTGCAAATAATTCTACCGTAAGCATTACAAATTCTAACATTGAGAACAACTCATCGACAGGAAACGGAGGTGCTATTAATTCGATGGGAGGCTCTGTCGTAGAAGTTACTAATACCGATATCAAGAATAACACTGCGAGCGGTCGGGGTGGTGCTATTTATACAAACGGTAATGTTGTCATTAACGCAAACCGTGCAACGACAACAATTGAAGGTAATACAGACAGCACGGGCAGTAATGCTATATATTCGGGTGCAGGCGGAAATGTTACCTTAAATGTAACGAACGGCGGACGTATAAACCTGAACGATAAAGTATCGGGTGATAAAGGCTATAGCCTCAATGTTACGGGCTCTTCCAACGGAAATGTAAATGTTAACAATAATATTGAAAATGCAAATATAACCCAGAGCGGGGCAACCGTAAACCTCGCTCACGATAATTTATTATCGGGCAACTCTTATAACGCCAATGGCGGAACTCTTAATATGGTTAACGGAGAAGTCGGGAATACCGATTTTACCGATTTCTCGTCAAGCGGAAGAACTAATTTTAAAGCGGATGTTGATTTATCAAACAAACGAATGGACAGAATATCCTCCGCGTCTTATCACAATGTGACGGGAACGGTAAACGTAAACAGAATGCACCTGTTGTCCGATGCAAAAGGTAGACAGACAAGAGTGTATTTTGCTGACAGTCCTCTAAGACACCATGTCACGACTCCGATAAAGACCTTAGCATCAAGAGTTTACAGATATTTAGTTACGTACAGTCCGGAGGACGGGTATTTTGAATTTATGCGAGGTGACAGCAATGATTACAAGTCATTTGATCAGTCGCTTCTCGCAGCTCCGGTAGCCCAACAGTTTGCATATATGAACCAATTGCAAAACTATCAGGCAGCAATGTATCACAATGATACTTATATGAGTTTACCTAAAAATGTCCGATTGAACAGTATAAGAAACGGTATATCATCGGAGGACTTCGACTCGACAACCGCAAGCCATCTTACCATACCTGAAGAAAGAAAAAGTATCTGGGTTAGACCTTACGCATCGTTTGAAAGTGTTCCTCTTAAACATGGTCCGAAAGTTTCCTCTATAAATTACGGTACACTTGCGGGCGGCGAAAGTGATATGATGCAACTCGGGCATGGTTTCACTCTTGTATACGGCGGATTTTTAAGTTACAACGGCAACTCTTATCATTACAGTAATGTTCATTCCACTATGCAGGGTGCAACTCTCGGCGGTATCGTATATTTGTATAAAGGCAATTTCTTCAATACATTGACCGCAAATGTCGGCTGGATGATAAATGACAACGATACAGAGTATGGCTCTGACACAATGAATATCATTATGAGCGGTTTTGCCGATAAAATCGGATATAACATTGAAATTGCAAAAGGCAAAGTCATTATTCAGCCGTCATTAATGTTTGGATACACCTTCGTCCATACAGATGACTATACAACTTCAAACGGATTAAAAATTGACTCGGAACCGTTACATGCACTTCACTTTATTCCGGGGATTAAAGTAATCGGGAACCTCGCAAACGGATGGCAGCCATATGCATGTATTAATATTGTGGCTAATTTCATCGATAAATCCAGAATAACCGTAAGTGATATTCAATTGCCTGAAATGTCGATTGATCCTTATGTTGAATACGGTATCGGTCTGCAGAAAAGATGGACTGATAAATATTCTGGCTTTGCTCAAGCGACGGTTAGAAACGGTGGCAGACGCGGTGCCGCACTGTTGTTCGGGTTCAGATGTATGCTTGGTAGATTGAAAACTACCGTAATAACAAAACATGAAGATGCAAAACCTAAAAGAATTAAATTCAAAGAACGTAAGAAACCTGAAATAACGGTTGAACCTGTAAAGAAAAGAATTGCGACAAAACCGAAACAACCTCGTGTAAAACATCAAAAGGCGAAGGGCAAAAAATGGTTTGCGTTTAATTTCAAAAATATATTTAAACGCGAAAAGAAACAAGTATTATATCAATATAATACGGATGTATCCGCTAAGGTCGTAACAGATGTATATAATGACGGTGTAATCATAAGAAGTTTGGACGGAATGAAATCCGAAAAAATGTCTGTTTATGCTGATAACGGGCATGCTAATCCTGCTGATAATAAAGGTACTATTAAGGCAGAAAAGGATGTAAAGGTACAACAAACTGTCAAAACGGTTAAGACCGTAAAACCTGTCGAAAAACAAACGACAAAATCGAAAACGACTGTTCAAAAAACTGCAAAACAGAATGTAAAACCGTCTGTTAAAACAGAAACTAAGAAAACTGTTGAACAAAAAACGGTTAAAAAATCTGCTGTTCAGAAAACGAAAACCGACAATAAATCTCAGGTTAAAACGGTTTCTCCAAAACCTCAACCTAAAAAAGAGGTTAAAACACAAAAGACAGAACAAATAAAACAGACGCCTAAACAGGAAGTCAAAAAACCTGTAGAAAAGACGGTTACGCCAAAAGTGCAGCCGAAGACTTCCGTTAAACCTGTTAAGTCCGAGCCTGTAAAAGCTGCTCCAAAACAAGAGGTTAAGAAACCTGTTGTTAAAACAGTTGCTCCAAAGGTACAAGAGAAACCGCAGGTTAAGGCAGATACAATGAAACCACAACAGAAAGTTGAGGTTAAAAAGCCTGTAGTAAAACAAGAACAGAAAAAGGCTGTTCAACCTAAAGTTCAGACACAAAAACAAAATGTTCCAAATGTACAGACGGTAAAGCCTAATCCTGTTGCTGTTCAAAAGTTTGAACCTAATACCGACGGCATAAAGCCTTATACAAAAATGATTGAAGGCAATGAATCAAGAACTCAAAGAATGTTGAAGAAACAAACGAAACCTAATGAGTTTGATGATTTCAACCTTGAAATCATTGATATAAAATTTTAACCTGCAACGTTTTACAAAGAAATTTGTAAAACGTTGTTTCCCCTTTTAATCCCGAAAAATAATCGGGATTTTTTTATCTATATTATTTATATGAATTTTTTAAAAAATTGTTGTTAAATCTGCTATTTATCTAATATAATTATATATATAATAGGAATAATGAATATGGCATCAAACAATAACGTAAAAATAATCAGTTTAATAGTTACCTTAATCATAATGCAAAGCATTGCAAAAGCTATGGATATAAACCTTAATTCATACTTTACCGAGTATGATTATGCAAATCTGCTTTCATATGATTTTAGCGGAACGGACAACATTTTTGCCCCTACCGTAATGGATGTGCAGTTGTCTGATGATAATGCCGAAAACTATATATCCAAGGTCATCGGGGATGATTTTTCCTTGGATATGGACTTGGATGCCAATTCTAAAAAACAATTAAAGCCGAAAGCTGCAATTATTCCAGGGTATTCCGTAAAATCGGATGATTCCCCAAAATTCGTTGAAAAGGTTATAAATCCGAAATTGAAAAAATATAACGACAGCTATCAATATGTTGATCCCAATTTCGATAACGTTGATATTGATATGGTTTCTGATGTAGAGGCTTATGTTAACAATGAAAAAACAAAAGTTGCTCAAGAGAAAAGCTCAACCCGTATAGGTTTCTTAAACAGGTTTAAACGTGATAAATCTAAAACTATTGCTATGAATAGCGAAAAACCGAGGAAAGAACACACAAAACATGTTAAACCTGTAAAGGCACAATCTGTTAAGATAGCAGAGGCTCCTAAGAGCGAAGAAAAAGTTGAAGTAAAACAAACTCCTGTAAAACATGTAAAACAGGAAAAACTTAAACCTGTCAAAATAGCTAAGGTAAAACCTGAAAAAGTTGTAAAAGAAAAGCCTGTTAAGGTAGCAAAAGTTAAACCTGTAAAGGTTGCCAAGGAAAAACCAATCAAGATAGCTAAGGCAGAAACTCCGAAAGTAGAAAAGGTTAAGACTGAAAAAATCGCGAAGGTTTCAACGCCGAAGGCTCCAAGAGTTAAGAAAGAAAGACCTGTTCGTATAGCGAAGGCTGAAACAGAACATGTTGAAAAAATTAAACCGGTTATGCCTGCGAAGGTAAAACCTGCTAAAGAAGAAAAAATAAAGATTGCTAAGGTACAAGAGCCTAAAGTCGAAAAAGTGAAGACTGAAAAGGTCAAGGTAGCTAAGGTTAAACCTGTTAAAGTTGCCAAAGAAAAACCAATTAATGTAGCAAAGGCAGAAACTCCGAAAGTAGAAAAAGTGAAAACCGAGAAAATCGCAAAGGTTTTAACGCCAAAAGCTCCAAAAGTTAAGATAGAAAGACCTGTTCGTATAGCGAAAGCTG
>DLEF01000018.1:18128-18362 GCA_002481545.1 Cyanobacteria bacterium UBA7753
TTGAAAAGATTAAACCTGTGAAACCTGCTAAGGTAAAACCGGTCAAGGAAGAAAAAATAAAGATTGCTAAGGTACAAGAACCTAAAGTAGAAAAAATAAAGACTGAAAAAGTTAAGGTAGCCAAAGTTAAACCTGTCAAAGTAGAAAAGGTAAAAACCGAGAAAATTGCTAAGATTTCAACGCCAAAGGCTCCAAAGGTTAAGAAAGAAAAACCTGTTCGTATAGCGAAAGCTG
>DLEF01000018.1:18390-19253 GCA_002481545.1 Cyanobacteria bacterium UBA7753
TTGAAAAGATTAAACCTGTGAAATCTGCTAAGGTAAAACCGGTCAAGGAAGAAAAGATAAAGATTTCTAAGGTACAGGAGCCTAAAGTCGAAAAAGTAAAGACTGAAAAGGTAAAAGTAGCTAAGGTTAAAACTGTTAAAGTAGCAAAAGAAAAACCTGTCAAGATAGCTAAGGCAGAAACTCTGAAGGTAGAGAAGGTTAAAACCGAAAAAATCGCTAAGGTTTCAACGCCAAAGACTCCGAAAGTTAAGAAGGAAAAACCTGTTCGTGTAGCGAAAGCAGAGCCTTTGAAGGTTGCTCAAGTAAAAACTCCTAAAGCTCCGAAAGTAAAGGCGGAGAAGGTTAAACGCGTAAGAATTGCACATGAAAAACCTGTTAAGCCTCAAGCAAATTCTATTAATGATGTTGTTATGAATATTGCTATGGGCGAAGGGGATGTCCATTACGAGATAGCTCCTGTAAAATCAGTTCACAAGACTGAAGCTTCGCAGGGCACACAAGCTAAACCATCTTCTGTTGCAACAGAAGAAAAGTCTGTTGTTTCTAAAAAGGCCGAGCCTGTCAAGACTGTAAAAGAAGAAAAAGTAAAAGTCGCAAAAGCTGAAACACCGAAGGCAGAGAAGGTAAAACCTGTTAAGGTTGCGAAGGTTGAGGCTCCAAAGGCACCAAAGGTTAAGGCCGAAAAAACTGTACGTGTAGCGAAAGTTCAAACACCAAAGGTAGAGAAGGTTAAACCAGTAAAGGTAGCTAAGGTAGAGGCTCCAAAGGCGCCAAAGGTTAAGACAGAAAAACCTGTCCGTGTAGCGAAAGTTCAAACACCAAAGGTAGAAAAAGTCAAACCTGTTAAGGTAGCTAAGGTTGAG
>DLEF01000018.1:19383-23954 GCA_002481545.1 Cyanobacteria bacterium UBA7753
AAACCAGTACGTGTAGCGAAAGTACAAACACCAAAGGTAGAGAAGGTTAAACCTGTAAAGGTTGCCAAGGTTGAAGCGCCGAAGGTACCAACTGTTAAGACAGAAAAACCTGTTCGTGTAGCGAAAGTTCAAACACCAAAGGTAGAAAAAGTCAAACCTGTTAAGGTAGCCAAGGTAAAACCTGTTGCTCCTGTAAAAGAAAATATCAAACCTGTTGTTGCATCTAATGCAGGCATGACGAAATCCAAAGAATTAAACAAAAACAATGAGGTTGCTCCTGCAACTTATATTGCAGGACATGAAAACGAGGATGCTTATAAGTTTATATCAAATGTAGAGCGCGCAACTGCTGATTATAAGGCTGCTGCTCCGCAAGAGACTCCTGTTTATAACTCATTTGAATCTTTGCAAAACCGTTTGCCGTTAACACGCAGACCGTTTGATGATGATTCAATGTAATTGAGCATATTACATCTGTAAATAAAAAAAGTATGAACTGCTTTCATACTTTTACAGATAGTAATAGTTGGATTTTTGTATTGTGTATATCCAAATTATACATTCTTTGTAATATTTTGCAAAGATTATATTTAGTTTTGTTACCCTGAATCGTCTTATTTATTCAATTTATATATTTGATTGCATTACTATTATTGTATTTTAAACGTTTTGTAAAGAAATGTTAACTTTCATGTTTTAGGAAAGTCAATTAATCAAAATAAGAATACTTTATATATATAGTATATACAAATGTGAATATTATAAGGAGGATATTATGCATAACGCTATTAGTTTTGGCAATAACGACCATTCTATACGTTTTTCGGATGTTCGCTCAAACAATTTTGATGCAATCGATGATGAGCAAAAAAAGAAAAATGCATCCGGTCCTATGAGTGAAACTTTTGATTACAAATCAGCATTCAAATTCGTTGATAAGAGTAAAGACACCAAAACCGCAGGGTTTACAGCCTGATAAATAGGATATTATAACTAAAGTTTTGGGCTCAACTTGTTTATTGTAAAATATCAGCAGAGGATATTTTATGATATTAACGGTTGATGTCGGAAACACGAATATAGTATGCGGAGTATTTGACGGTGAAAAACTCGTCGCGAAATTCCGTATGCCTACACAGGTCGGCTACAATATTGAGGAGGATTTACAATCGAATTTAGCCCCGTATGAAATTACGGGGGCAATACTCGGCTCTGTTGTTGATAATATCAATGACAGGCTTTGTTGTGCCATTAAAAATGTTTGCGGAGTTGTGCCTGTTGTTTTGAGTTATCAATCCGACATGCCAATAAAGCTTAAACTCAAAAATAATGCAGAGATTGGAGCGGACAGAATTGCAAACGGGGTTAGAGGCTGGAGTTTGTATAAAAGTGCTGTGTTAGTTGTAGATTTTGGGACTGCGATTACGTTTGATATCGTAAATTCCAAGGGTGAATTTATAGGCGGATTGATTGCTCCGGGGATAAAAACTCAGTTTGAATCTTTAGGCAAGGCTACATCCAAGCTTCCTAATCTTGATATAGATTATATTGACAAAGCTATCGGAAACAGTACTCACGATGCTATTTTATCGGGTGTTGTTCGCGGGGTTGGGGCAATGATTGACGGAATGTTAGAGCAATCAATAAAAGAATTGGGTGAAAATCCTAAAATTATTGCAACGGGCGGATTTTGTAACATTGTTGCAAAATATATGACGCATAAATTTGATTTAATATCCCCTGATTTGACGTTAGAAGGACTGTCAGACCTGTACAAATGTAATAAATCCGCATAAATCCGTGATATTTTTATTTCTCTAAACGTACTTTATTTACCTATATTTTTTAGGTATAATAAGCATGCTTATTAGTCAAATAAGAAAGGGACATAAAAATGAAAAAATCAGTAAAAGATTTAGGAGATGTCAGAGGTAAGAGAGCGTTAGTCAGAGTTGATGTTAACGTACCTTTGGACGAAAACAAAAATGTAACGGATGATACAAGAATACAAGCTGTCGTTCCTACGATTAGATTTTTACAAGAAAAGGGAGCAAAGATTATTCTTATGGCTCACTTAGGCAGACCGAAAGGAGAATGGAAACCTGAATTTTCATTGGCTCCTGTAGCAAAATATATGTCTAAAGTTTTGGGTGAAGATGTTTTATTCGTATCAAAACCTGTAGGCAAGGGTGCTGATGAAGAATTGAAAAACCTTAAAGACGGTCAGGTTGCACTTCTTGAAAACATCAGATTCTACAAAGAAGAAGAAGCTAAAGATGATGATATGACATTTGCAAAAGAATTGGCTAAGTTAGGTGATTTCTATGTAAACGATGCATTCGGTGCTGCTCACAGAAAACACACTTCAACAGCTAAAGTTGCTCATATTTTGAAACCTGCAGTTGCAGGGTTATTGATGGAAAAGGAAATCAGATGCTTGTCACAAGCATTGGATAATCCTACAAAACCTTTCACAGCAATCGTTGGCGGTGCAAAAGTTTCATCAAAGATTGGGGTTTTGGAAAACTTGTTAGACAAGGTTGATAACATGATTATCGGTGGCGGTATGGCTTATACATTCGTAAAAGCTAACGGTGGTAAGATTGGTAACTCAATCTGTGAAGATGACCAAATCGATACAGCTAAGGCTATTGAAAAGAAAGCTAAAGACAAAGGCGTTAAACTTGTAATGTCTACAGATGTTTTGGTTACTGATGATTTCTCAGGTAACGGAACTAACAAATTCGTTAAGATTAACGAAATTCCTGACGGATTTGAAGGCGTTGATGCAGGTCCTGATTCAAGAAAAGCTTTCGCAGAAGTTATCAAAAACTCTAAGACTATCTTGATGAACGGTCCTGTTGGAGCTTTTGAAAACCCTAAATTCGCTGAAGGTACTAAGGCAGTTCTTCAAGCTGTTGTAGATGCTACCAAAGCAGGTGCTACATCTGTTATTGGTGGTGGTGATTCTGTTTCAGCTGCTAAGAAATTCTTCAAGGCTGAAGACTTTACTCACGTTTCAACAGGTGGCGGTGCTTCTCTTGAATTTATTGAAGGAAAAGTTCTTCCGGGCGTTGATGCGTTGGACGAAAAATAATTATTTAAGTAATTATAAAATGTTTAAACAGTCGACCAAGTTTTGGTTGGCTGTTTTTATTTCAACACTTGACCGAAAAATTTGTTTAATATAGAATAATAACTGTAGCTGATGGCTATTGATAATTTGATAGAGTAAGTCACTTTTAGGTGATAAATTTATGAAACGGGATGTAGCGCAGTTTGGTAGCGCACTTCGCTTGGGACGAAGGGGTCGCATGTTCGAATCATGTCATCCCGATTTTTTAAAAGGTTTCAGATATTTCTGAAACTTTTTTTGTTGTTTTATGTTTATAATTCTGTCAGGTGATACCTGACCTGCTGGCTATATTGTAAGAGTAGGGTGCGGTCACCACCGCACCAATGTAAAAATGTTATTTTTAATCTTCCCCTGCCATCTTCATCCCTTCATCAATAGCAAAAGAAATATCTTTTTTTACAGGGGTGAACGGTTCTCCCTCAGACATACCTTTAAACATTTTATTAAATTCTTCATCGTCTAATTGAATAGTAGATACATCTTTTACGTTAGGTTTGCCTTGAAATTTTGATTTTGCGATTCCGTTTAAAGGATAAAGATTTCCTTTGTCGTCATAAGCATATACGGCAACGGAGTTATAACTGCCCGTATTTTCTTTATCAGCGTGCAAATCTAAGTGGTCAACCGTAAAAGCCCACTTATTTCCGTATTCAGATTTTGAAATAGTCTTTGAATATTTACCGTCATCAAACAGACTCAATATAATTGAGAAAATGACTAAAAATACAAACAAAGCAACTATTATCATTACCCCTAAAGCTATTTTATCTATAAGAGCTATTTTTACTTTTTTGTTTTCGTTGTTTAAATTTTCTTCTGGCATAGTTTCCTCCTATTTCAATTCAAGTCCGTTATGTGTGTATTCCGCTAATGTTTGATTATTGGAATTATCTTTTATTTTTACACAAAAACGAGTATAGGTATCGTTTTTAGCTCCTGTTCTCAATAAGGTATATGCGGCACAATTTTCAAACACGTTACTTTTTTGGTCTGCAGATAACATTGCCCATGTGAGAGGCTCTATATAAAAGTTGTAACGTCCGAAACCTCTTTTGTTTTCCTGTTGAAATTCTATCTTTGAAAACACTTGATTAAGAGTTTGTTCTTCGCTTTTAAGGAGGTGCAATTTTTGTTTATCAACTGCATCTTGTTTTTGTTGTTTTGCAATTTTCTCTGTTTTTGTATTGTTTTTAACAGGGGTATTGTCACTTTTAACGACATCAACAGTTGCATAGATAATCGGCAAAATTAAAAATAAAGATATGAACGCAAACAGAATTATATATGATATGGCTCGCTTTTTTGAGGTGATGAATTTTTCAACCGGAAGTATATACCATAAAACCAAAGTCGGAATCACAATTTGATAAAATAAAATCAAAATTAATAATACAATCCAAAACTTAAAAGATTTCTTCATTCCGAAAAATTGTAA
>DLEF01000018.1:23996-64460 GCA_002481545.1 Cyanobacteria bacterium UBA7753
TAAAAGTAATTCATTACGTTGTTTTAAGGTGTTCTTAAAATTCTCTGCGGTCATAGTTTCCCCTTTCTAATTCTTTTATTCTTATCATTTTATTACTATATCAATATATGCTTCATTCGCTTAAATAAAACCAATAAACAAATGTTCAATTTTTTGTACCATAATTTTTTACATTTGCATTATATTAAAATAATTTTAGATTATTATCCGCATATTTGTCAATAAAACTTTTTTGTTGTCCCTGCTGTATTATGTCTGTGTCTTTTAATTCTCCTAACAGAATCGGAGAATTTGGGTTATGTGTTTTGTAGTTTTCTATGGCTTTTTTAGGGGTTGAGTTTGCATAACAGTATCTGCATCCGTTAGGACAGGTATCATAGGCTCCTATATCTCGGGATTCCATACATCCGCAGTCTTTTCTTAAAGGTTTATGTTTTAGATTTTTGAGGCGTATGCTGTTAGCGTTCCCTACAATATCAGAGGTCATACAGCCCGAATGATGTATGCCGAATTTTTCAAAATCCTCGCCAGTGGCGCAGGTCTGGGTGTAAAGGTTGTATTTCTTTGATATTTCACCCAATCCTTTAGCGAGTAACATTTTTTCTTTCTCGCTTACGGGGATAAGTTCGGGCATATTAACGGATAATTTTTTGTAAGGATAGACAAAGCTGAATATACAGCGGTCAATATGCGGGGATAATTGTTTTGCCATAGCATCAAATGTTTCTAAATGGCGTTTTATTGTATATTTCTTTGTTAATAAAACCGGATCATATCTCCATGCAATACGGTTTTTGCCGACAATTTTTTCAAGCTTCAATAGTGTTTCAATACTTTGTTCTATAGGTGGAACATTGGGTTCTATATCTGTGCCGTAGGCGGTAATTGTATAATGGAAATACGTATTAAATCTGTCCGTAATCTCGTGCAGTCTGTCTAAAATCGGCGAATAGTTTTTGGAGCAAAATACGACACAATCGACCTTGTCGGGGGTTAAGTCGTAGCGTGTTACTTTGTGTACAAAAAGAGGATTTCTCACATAGACAAATCCTTCTTTAAACCTGTTCAATAACCAATCGGAATAGTATTGAACGGTGTCCGTTCTTCCGCCCGTGTTTATAATCATATTATAACTTCCAAACGGTTATGCCCGTTTTGTCGTCAACCATTCTGCGGATTACTCCGTCGGGAACGGGAGTAATTACAAATTCTCCAGTGTAGAGGATAACGGCTTTTGCAAGGTGTCCGCCTATATTTTTAACTTCACCATTTTCCATATAAGAAAACATCGCATGCGTATGTTCAAAAATATTATTGTCGTCATCAGCCGTAATATTACCTATACAAGATACCATCTCAAGCAAACCTGTTTTGTTATGTTTTAAGAAATCATTCTTTTCCGGAATAAAGGTCGAAACTGTTATATCACCGCATCCGCCGATACCCGTAAAGGTCGCGGATAAAATGCCTTCTTTTTTGCAAATCTCCATAATCTTTGAGATTACTTCATCCCCTTTGTCAAACCTTGCATAAATATTATCGCCTAATTTTTTGTAATCCATAGTTTTATCCTCTTCCTATTTAAAGGTTTATAGATCCTATTCCTCTGAATATTCCAATCATGCCCTCGGCTGCGACGTCATTGGTGACTTTGCCGTCTTCGTTAAAATAATAGAAATTCATAACGGATACCGAGATTTTTTTGCCTGTCGGCTTAAATCCCATAAATTCACCCGAGTGCGTTCCTGTCATATTCCAATAAACTGCGACTTTGTCGGCGTCGGCAACCATATCTTTGATATTCCATTGGATATCGGGAAACCCTTTTCTCATCATATCAACGATTGAAAGATAACCTTCTCCGCCATAGAGAGGCTCTGAACTTGCGGGAGTGTAGAACGGTGCATCCGATGCGACAAGTTCTTTTGCAAGTTCTTTGTTGTTTGTATTTATCATTGTTTCAAACTTTTTCATCAATTGTTTGTTGCGTTCGATTTTGTCCATAATGTCACTCCGTTAATTATTCTTACTTTTCTTGGAATATCTCGATTGTTTCCCCTACAGGGCCTGTAAAGAATGCAATTCTTACAGGGTAATCAGCTGTTTTATCTTCAATGGTTACATCCTGCGGAGCGAGTGTGACTTCGCATCCCGCATCTTTGACGGCTTTCGCTAAAGCGTCAGTATCTTTTGTTTGCAATGCGAAGTGTTGGATTATCCCTGTCGGCAAGATTTCTCCCGCGTCCGAGAAAAGTTCCAATATGCTGTCCCCGCATTTTAGCATTGCTGCAGGTGAACCGTTAAAATCAAAGTCTTTATATACCGTAAAACCTAGGATATTTTTATAAAAATTAACCGCTTTATTAAAATGCTCAACGTCTTTGCATTTTAAGCAGGTGTGGTGTATTCCGCTTACTAATTCATTTGTCATTGTATTGCCCTCCTGAAAATATCTCCTGCAAATATTATATTATAAAAATCCGATATTTATGTTATTTATGCTAAAATTTCTGTATGGGATATTGTGATTATTGGAAAACTTCATCTGATGCCGATAAATACTACCACGATAACGAGTGGGGCGTTCCGTTGCATGACGACAGAAAGCATTTCGAGTTTTTGACGTTGGAATCTATGCAGTGCGGACTCAGTTGGAAAACAATTATAAATAAGCGTGAGATTTTCAAGAAATGCTTTGCCGATTATGACTATGATAAGGTCGCAAAATTTACGTATAAAGATATTGACCGCATAATGAATACAGGAGGAATGATTAAGGCTGTGCGCAAGATAAAAGCCATTATTCATAATGCTCAATGCTTCAATAAAATCAGAGACGAGTTTGGCACTTTTAGCGATTATATTTGGAAGTTTTCTGATCGTAAAACCATACTTTATGACGGGCATGATACGGGCTCTATCCCTGCGAGCAATGCTTTGTCAGAGACGGTCAGCAAAGATTTGAAGAAACGCGGGTTTAAGTTTGTAGGGGCAGTCACAATATATTCTTATTTGCAATCGGTCGGTATAATCAACGACCACGACAAAGATTGCCCGAGATATGATTATATCAATTCAAATTTCCCTACCGTGCACAAACGCAGACACGGCGAAAAATAATAATCCGATAAACCTCGCCCCCGCCTGCGGGAGAGATCTGTTTTCTTATGTTTTAAAGTGATAACTTTAAAATATTAGAAAACAGGGTGAGGGGGGATAAAATGGTGAATGAGAAACAATGTTTTTTGGTGTTATTCAGAATTGATTTCGGAATATTGTTAATTGTCCTCTATTTATAATCCGCTCTGCGGGCGCACCCCTCACCCGAATTTCTAAACTCACGGGCGTTCGTTAAGAAATTCAACCCTCGCCCACAGAGGAGCGAGGGTAAAAACCGAGGAAATTTTCCTACGCTGACAACAATTTCAGCCCTGTTATTCCGCAGAGTATCATTCCGAAACAGACAAATTTCGCAAGGCTTACGGGTTCTTTAAACAGGATTATCCCTAATATAACCGTGCCTGCAGTTCCTATGCCTGTCCAGACTGCATAAGCTGTTCCGAGCGGGATTTCTTTGAGTGACAGCGCGAGGAAGTAGTAACAGGCTACCATTCCGATAACGGTTACGGTACTGCTCACGGGGTGCGTAAACCCTTCCGAGAGTTTCAGCCCGACTGCCCAAGTTATTTCAAACAATCCTGCTATGAGTAAATAAATCCAAGACATAATATTTCCCTTTCTTAAAAACAAAAACGCCACGGAGAAACTTATCTCCCTGGCTTTTATCCTTCCGTGCAGGCAATCATATTGCCCGTTTTCTCTCAGACCAGACCATTTGAAAAACAAATGCGGAACCTTAGAAAACTTTTTGTTATTCAGTTGTATATAAATCATAGCATAAAAATACCTGCGGAATAATTATTCCCCGCAGGTAATATAAATCTTTCAAGTCGCACGTACCCCTCTCCTTTCAGGAGAGGGAGCTGTTCTTTCAATGTCATCCTGAGCAATAACTTTTTAAATAATTTGTATTTAATAGAATATCAGCGAAGGATCTTTAATTAGAACAGCGGGTGAGGTGCAACATAATATTGTTATCAGTTTTATCTGATAAAGTTTGTTGCAACAAATTCTTCCTCTTCCGGCAAACCGTATTTTTCTTTGCCAAGAGCGATACTTTTCATTAAGAATGTCATATTGTTTGCAAGTGTTCTCATAGTTTGCAAGCCTTCTGCATCTTGTTTTGCTTCGCCTTGTTCTCTGCCGTGAACGCTGTTCCAGTATTGGCTGGAGGCTATCGGCATATTAGAGATAGTGAAGAATTTGTTTAACTCGTCAAATGTTGCACTGCAGCCGCCTCTGCGGGCTACGACAACGCTTGCTCCGACTTTCATTCTCTTTGAGAATGAGGTGCTGAAGAACAATCTTTGTACGAATGCAACTAGTGTTGCGTTTGCGCAAGCGTAGTATACAGGGCTTGCGATGATTAAGCCGTCAGCCTGTTCAAATTTTGGTGCCGTTTCGTTTACTAAATCGTCAAATACGCATTTGCCCTGTTCTTGACATTTGTAGCAGGCGATACAGCCTCTTATATCTTTTGAGCCGACTTTTACGACTTCTGTTTCGACTCCGTTTTTATCAAATGTTTTTACAAGTTCGTCTACCGCGATAGATGTATTTCCGTGCGGGTGCGGACTTCCGTTAATGATTAATACTTTCATAATATTGCCTCCTTTTCCTGTTTTGATATTTTAGCATGAAATTAGTTTTTACGAAAAATTTATATATCAATTATTAATTGTAACAATTGTAACGATTTCTGAACATGCTGAAAACAGGGCGTTTTGCATGTTTTTATATATATGTAGTATTATCAAGAGAGCTTTAAACATGAGTGACTTAGAAGTCAAAAACAATGGTATAAAATTAAATACCCAACCGACAGACGGCTCTACCCCGCAAGTAAAATCACAAAATGCTGGGACTACAAAGCCTACCATTTTTAAAGGAATGACGGAAGCACAAGCAAAAGAACTTGGGGTTATTGACGAGTTTAACAGAGCTAATACTACAAAAGACGGCGTTATTTCCGAAGAGGAATTTACTAATTACAGCCAAAATATAAATGAAAATGCTAATACTACACAAAAAAGTCAGTCAGGGAAAAGAGTAGCTCAAAACGGAGTTTATACCGTAAAGAGCGGGGATACATTAAGCAAAATAGCTAAAGATTTCGGGTTAAATCTTTATGTTTTGTATAATTTAAACAAAGATACTATCGGTTCTGATATGAATGTTATTCAAGTCGGACAAAAAATAAAGATAACAAAAAGTGCGTCCGGCGATTCTTCTGCACAAATCGATGACAACGGAAATATTCAATTAGACGAAAAAACACAGAAAGTATTATTAGAAAAATTATCAAAAATAAAATTATCTGATGCTACCATGGATAAGCTTGCAAAAATGTTCAACGACGACAGTATAAAAAATCTGTCAACCGTTGAATTAGTCCAAAGAGCTAAAACCCACGAAGTCGGTGAATTGGTTCAAGCTTTCCAAATGATTATTGATAACGAAGATAAAAAGAATTTATCCGTAATCAAAGCGACCTTGTCTGATAACGGTATTGAATCCTCAATACTTGGGGAAGCCGTTTCAAGCTTTACCGATAAAGAGAACTCAACAAAATTCTTTGCAGATTTAACAAAGCTTTTAGGTAAAGATGTTACACACATGAAAGTCCCTGATTTGTTGAAAGAAATCAAATCTTTGCCTGATGATAAAAAAGCGGAATTAAATAAACTGTTTTCTAATCAGATTATAGACTACGAACTTGACAATATTGTTGAGGATAATACCGATATTAAAGTTTTGTTGTCAAAAATCGGCGTAGGTGAAAATGCGTCGGATGAAGAAATCGCAAAAGCTATCACCGACAGAGTTACATCTGATTTAGATGTAAATAATGAAAAAAGTTTATTAAAAGCTCAATTAGATAAAATCAATAATGACGGGCTAACTAGCAAAGAAAAGAAACTTTACGGTGATGTTTCATCTTTATCCAATGAACAAAAATTAGCAATTGCACGCAGTCGTGTTTGCAATATGTATTTGAAATCATTTACAAATGCAAACTATACGTCATTAGGTAAACACGATTATAAGTCAATCTATAAATTCACAATGTCTTATCTTAAATCAGACTTTGATAAGATAGCAGGTGAAAACGGTGCTCACCGTGAAGTCTATGCTGCATCCATAACTGTTAGTATGGATGATACAGGTGCTCCTGCCGAGTTTAAAGAAAAAATGGGCAATGTTGTTGCTCAAAACTCCAACAAATTAGGCGTTGATGCTTTGAGCGATGAAATGTTCGTTCAAACAACCAACCAAGTTGCACAATATGCCGATGGTGACTCCTTAAACAAATATTCAAACGATAACAGCAAAAGAGCTGATATAATCAAATCCGTATATCAAGATGTATTGTCTAACACAACTGATGAAGGCAGAAAATCTGTTTTAAACGGTGCCATAAAGACTACAGAACAAATTATTCAAAATGGTCCGAGCGGACGCTCGGGTTCTGCTGACGGGGACGGTGCTGTATCTAATACCTCAAACAGGTCTGCCGTTACAAATCCTATATATGACAACAAAGGCAATGACGTGGCTGAAACAGCGCAATTGTCTCATGCATTTATGAAAAGTCATATTACAAAAACTCCGTACCAACAACGTAAAGAACAAATGCAGCAGGTACAGGCACAGCTTGAACAAGCGGCAGAAGAAATGCATAAAAAAATGGGAGTTGCAATTGCAGGGTTAAAAAATAAACCTCCTGAAAAGGCACTCTCAATTGTATTTTCTCATTATGACCAAATGCCTGATAAAGCAAAAACATATTTTATAAATTATTTGACTCGTCAGTTTAACGAACATCCTGACGCATTATGTGAAATCTATCTTAAGGGGGATACAACAGTTCGTCAATTCTTACAGGATCAACACATAATGACTATTAATGATGTTTATGCACACTTGGACGAACATCCTGAAGATTTAAAATATGCAAGTAAAACAATTACAACCAATTATTATGCATACAGTTCAAAGAAAATGATGCAGGATATGATGTCAAATCCTCAAGAACAAAAGAAGAAACTCCAAAATGAGTCTAACTGGCATGTGTTAGATTTTAGCAGAACTCAACTTACTTAACTTTCTTTTCGTCAAAATAGCCTGAGCGAATATAATCAAATTTTTGGATATTACCTTCACTATCTACTTTTGTCGGCTTAATCATCATTCCGAATGCTTGACGTTCTCCGTTTCTCATAACAGGATATTTCTCTGCGTGCTCTGATGCTTTTTCAATATATCTGTTTACGGCGTATGATGTTTCAAATGAATCTGTTGAGCCTGAGCGTCTCTTGCTGAATCCCTTAGCCTTACCGATTTGTTTTCCAAAATTATCGCTTACAAATTTAGAGTCTTTACCCGTAACTACTCTAATAAACCCTTCTACTTTGTTTTTTGTATTATCAAGGACTGTTCTTATATGCGGAATGTTATAATAATCTCTGTCTCCGCCTATTCTTTGCCCTGTTGTTTTGTCTTTTTGTCCGAATTTGAACGTATCAATCAAATCCTGATTTTTGACTTTAACTCTTTTAGAACCGTTAAGATGAGCCTCCATATAATGGATACATTTTTTCATGTTCTTATCGGATAAGATACGTTTCCCGTCTTGGGTATAAAAATAAACATGTATGCCTGAGCCGAATGAGGTATTGTTATTTCCGCTAATATTCATCTTGTTGATTCCTCAAACCCCTTAGGCATCGTGTCCCGTACGCCATCTGTGGTCAACTTCAGCTTTCTTTTGGTTAGCATTCAAATATGCTTTGAAAATATTTACGCCCATTGCAACCGTTGCAACCGCACCTGCAGCAACTTTACCTTTTGTTGAGAATGTAGGTGCTTTCTTTATTGTATTTCTGATTGCGTCAACTCCGAGAACTGCAACTGCCCCGATAGCACCTGCGACAGCACCTTTTGCTATTCCTTTTGTGTATTCCCATTGAGCTATAAACATTTTTTTCATTCCGGCATATAAATCTCTCGCTTTTTGGAAGAAAGAACGTTTTTTCTTAGGTTGTTCAGCGGTCTGGGCTTCTTCGCTTTTCTTTGAATCAACAGGAGCTGCCTCTTCTTTTACAGCCTCTTCTGCAGGTTTTGATATCTCTACCTTATCGGCAGAATCATTTTTCGGAGGAGCTTGAAACGTTGGTTTCGTTGTATGATTGTACTGATTTGCAAAATCTTCCATTCCTTTAAAACTGCAACTGTTTACTGAATTAACCATATATTCACACACTTTCGTTATAACTTCACACTTATATTAAAACATCAAACGTTGAAAATTTGCGTCTTTTAGCCCCTTATGTAACAAATGTTAACAAAAATTTTTATTGCTTTGATACCGGCGATACACCCCAAAACAGTTTATTTTTTAATACGGAATAAAAATCTACTCCCTTAGGTGAAGCCAGCTTCGCAATATGTTCGGATAACGTTATATTTACTTCGTTTAACCCTGAAACGGTTTCTTGTCCGTCACATGATACATCCAAAAGTTCATCAACGCTTTTTATGGTGATTTTTTCTTTCGCAGGGATAACGAGCGGACGAGCTGTCATTGTATGTGCGCATATAGGTACAATCTCGATTGCATCAATCGCAGGATACAAAACAGGCCCTCCTGCGGAAAGTCCGTACGCGGTGGAGCCTGTAGGGGTGGAAACAATTATTCCGTCTGCGATGTATTCGCTCATAAGTTCATCATTTATGTATAAATTAAACTTAGAGCTCCTTATCGGAGAATGCCCCTTTATTACAATATCATTCAACGCGGTATTATTCCCCGTCTTTAGCATAATACGGTCTTTAACACAGTATTCTTCTTTTCTGACAATATCGCCCAGTTCATCAACTTTATCAGGTGATACAAGAGACAAAAAACCGAGCCTTCCGACATTTATCCCCATTACGGGAGTTGCGGTCTTTGCATAATATCTTAGAGATTTCAACATCGTTCCGTCTCCGCCTACCGCAAAAACCATATCAAATCCGGACTTAAATTCGTCTATATCAATTTCTTGATAGTTTAGTCCCGATTTGTCAAAGGCTTTCTTTAGCTTTTCTAAGACCTTAGCTGAGTTTTTTATACAATGATTTGTTATAATACCGTATTTCTTCATTTTATCCTATCCGACATTTTCGTATTTTGCCATCATTTTCTTTGTATGAATCATATATTTTCTTGTTTCCTCGTTATCAGGATTTATGTCATACGCTTTTGAAAAATCAAGATAAGCTTTCGGAAAATCCTGTAACATCAAATATGCCATTCCTCTGTTATAATAAGCACTTTCATTATCGGGAGAAAGCTCTATAACCTTAGTGCAATCTGAGATTGTGCCTTCATAATCTTTATGGGCATATCTTAAGGCTCCTCTGTTTGTGAGAGCCCATATGTGATTAGGGTTTAACGAAATTGCTCTGTTGAAATCTTCCATCGCTTCATCTTTATTGTTGTTTTTGTATTCAAGAATCCCTCTGTTATAGAATACATCCGCATCAGTCGCACATATCTTAGCGGCTGAGTTCATATCCTCAAGAGCTTTTTTGTCTTTACCGTTCTTTAGATACAGTAACCCTCTTGCCATATATGCCTGATAGCATTTAGCATCAAAGTCTATAGCTTTTGTATAGTTCAAAATAGCGGAGGATGTGTTTTCAAGTTTCTCTTCCGTAACCGCTTTGTTATAATACAATTTAGCATCATCAGGTTTGTATGATATAGCTTTTGTGAAATCTTTTGCGGCGCCTTCATAATCTTCCGCGCTGAATTTTGCGATACCTCTGTTGTAATACAAATCAGATGATCTCGGGGCATATTCAAGAGCCTTAGTGTAGTCTTCTATTGCGCCTTCATAGTCTTTTTCTTTCATCTTTAAAAGTGCAACGCTGTTATATCCCTTTACACTCGTTGAATCCATTGTTAACAGTTTTTGGTAATCTTTGTTTGCACTGTCTAATTTTCCGAGTTTTTCATATGCCTCTGCTCTTCCTGCATAAGCGTCTTTGTTTTCGGAATTATAAACAAGGCTTTTTGAGTATGCATTTATCGCATTTGTGTAATCTTCAAGGTTATTATAATCCTTCGCGATAGCGATATAAATATCGGAATCCGTTTTTTCACCCGTTACCGCATTTTTATAATGCTTTATTGCGGAATTATAATCTTTTTGCTTTTCATACATTTTTGCAAGCCCGATTTGAGCGGATGCATCCCCGCCCGTTAATTGCAAAAGCTTTTCATAATCTGCGAGTGCGGATTTTTCATCCTGCATCTTTTCGTATATTTCAGCACGCAATTTTAAGGCGTCTTTGTTATTCGGGTTTTCGCTTAAAGCTGATGTCAAATCCTCAATTGCGCCTTTATTATCGTTCAAATATTTATATTTTATGTTTGCACTTTCCAAATATGAATAATCAGAAGGGTTTAGATATAGTGCGTGTTTTAAATCATCAATCGCCCCTTTGTAATCTTTTAGGTTCTCTCTGGCTATTGCTCTTGTATAATAAGCCTTTTCATACATAGGCTTAAATTCCAATATCCAGTTACATTCTTCCTGTGTCTTTGCATAATTCTCTTTCTTTAGGTAGTAGCAGGCTCTTTCATAATACAAATCAATATTGGAATTGTTTTTCTTTATCTTTGCATTTATAAGCTTTAATTCTTTATCAGGCTCAGTTTTGTCTGTTGTGACTTCTTTTTTATCAGTTTGTTTTACGGTTTCTCCTGCCCCGTAGATTGCATTTAACTCATCAATAGGAGAGGTTATATTTGTGTTCTCTGTTGGTTTCTTTTCTTCTGTCACGTTATTTACAGGTTTTTCGGGAGCCTTTTCAGCAGGTTTTGTTTTTGTATCATTACTGCTGTCAAAATTGTAAATAGACTCGTTTGATTCCTGTATTTCCTCTTCGTGATTTTTTCTTGCTTTCTTGGCTGCTTTTTTTGCTTCTTTATCAGCTTTCTTTTGTGCTTTTAAGGCTGCCTTATCTTTTTTATCCGGCTTTTGCATAACAGCATCAGCTCTGGCTGCGGCAGGAACTGCCTCTATTGCAGGAACATCAGCTTTAACTTTTTTAGCCTTTTTCTTAGCCTCTTTTTTTGATTGTTTTAATTCTTTATTGAATTGTTTTTCATTCCTGTCGTGCTCTTCCATATAGTCATTGCTTGACTGTACGTCGGTTTCTCCTGTGCTTTCAATATCCGTTTGCTCTTGTTTAGCTTTTTTCTTTGTTTCCTTCTGAGCACGTTTTTTGTCTTTTTTTAGTCGTTTATCGTTTTGTTTGTCGATTTTGTCGATATCTTCGCCCTTTATTACGGCTTCATCTTCAAGCGTTTCTTCATTAAGTTTTTCTTTTTTAGCTTTTGTCTTTTTAACTTGTTTTTTATCGTTTGTGATATTTTCTTTAACTTCTTTGTTTAGTTCTTCTTTTGTTTTATCAGGTTGAGCCTTTAGTTCTTTTATCGGTTTTGCTTCCTGTAATTCAATGGGTTTTTCTTCTTTCTTGCTCCCCATTTGTATAATTTTGTATTGGTTTTCAACAGAGGAGTCGAAAACATTTGGGTTTGTTGATGTATTGAAATCAGATGCCCCATTTCCCAGACTTCTTTGTTTTATGACATCTTTTGCTTTTTCAGTTTTATTTAATACAGGCTTTTCGTCCTCTGATACAGGCTTTTGAAGTTGTATTTCCTTTGTCGTTTGTTTTTCCGCATCAAGTTTTATTTGTTTAGGAATATTTTTTATAACGTCGCCTTGCGGTTTGGTTTTTTCCGTTGTGTTAATGGTAGGGTTTGGATGCAAAATATAGTTTACATCTTTGCTACCGTCAATGCTTTGTATATCATCTGTTTTAATTGCATTTGCTCCCGAGTATCCCGAATAAAAATCAGCCGCTATGGCAGATTGTGCAGCCAATACTGCAAATGCAGTTAAGCCCAATACCGTATTAAATATCTTTTTCTTCATAATTTTCCTTTATATTATTGTGACAGTTATAATGTGATTTGTTCTTCAATCCCTAATACAACAGGAGTTTTTCCCTGTTTTTTGATTTCGCTCTTGAACAATTCGGTGTCCGCATTTATTTGCGGGAATGTGTTATAGTGCATAGGAATTACCGTTTTTGCCCCAATCCAATCCGCTGCAATAACCGCATTTTCAACATCCATTGTAAAATGTCCGCCGATAGGTAAAATTGCAACATCAGGTTTGTATACTTCTTTAAGAACTTTCATTTCCGAATTTAGGCAGGTATCCCCCGCGTGGAAAATTCTCTTTCCCTCTATTTCAAACAGATATCCTACAGGACATCCCGTATAGGTTCCGTCATCTGCGGAAGATGAATGGAATGCAGGGAGAGCGATTACTCTGCCCCAGCTGTATGTCAGCCATCCGCCGACTGATATCCCGTTTACGTTTATGCCGTATCTTGAACAATATTTAGCGAGTTCAAATACAGCAGTAATAAGAGCCCCTGTTTTTATTGCTATTTGAGGAGCCTTGCCAAGGTGATCGGAGTGCCCGTGAGTTAAAAATATATCGTTTGTTCCGGAATAGTCGTAGTCCGGACATTGTACCAAAAACGGATCTATCAGTATTTTAGAGTTCCCCGTTGTTATTTCAAATGCACTGTGTCCCAAATATTTTAAATTCATCTTACACTCCTTCTCTCATGCTTAAATTTTATCATCCTTTGAGTTAAAATACAAATATGACGGATTTGTATAATAAATTGATGAAAAAATGTATATCTTTTGCGAAAAAGGGCAGAGGCAAAACCTCCCCAAATCCTTTAGTCGGATGTGTCGTTCTTGATAAAGACAATAACATTATATCAACGGGATATCACCATAAGTACGGTGAAAACCACGCGGAAAGAGATGCTCTTTTAAAACTGAAAAACGGAGAAGAGGCGGGTGGAACATTGATTGTTAATTTAGAGCCGTGCTCACATTACGGTAAAACTCCTCCGTGTGCGGATTTAATCGTAGAGAGAAAATTAAAAACCGTCGTTTTCGGCTGTAAAGACAATAATCCGAAAGTAAACGGCGGCGGAATAAAAAAACTCAAAGACGCAGGAATAGAGGTTATTCCGAATGTTTGTTATAAAGAGTGCAGAGACTTAAACGAAGTGTTTTTTACAAATATGGAAGAGAAGAGAGTTTTTGTTGCTCTGAAGACCGCAACTACCATTGACGGTAAAATCGCTACAAATACGGGTAATTCAAAATGGATAACCTCTGATAAGGCAAGAAATTACGCAAGAAGATTACGCACATACTATGACGCTATTTTGACTTCGTCTTCTACCGTTATTGCTGATAATCCGACAATGAATCATAAAACCAAGGTTTTATTGGACAGGGAATTAAAGACTGATTTTAAATCAACATTTTTTAAATCAGGAAAAATATATGTAGTGACAGATGAAAAGAATAATACCGATAATATAAACTTACCGTCAAATATAGAGTTTTTAAAAGTCTCTTGCAATGACGAAAAGTTAGATTTAAAAATGGTTTTAAATAAACTTTATGATATCGGTATCAGATCCGTTTTTGTAGAGGCAGGCGGAAAGCTTTGCGGAAGTTTCATAAAAGATGATTTAGTCGATAAAATTTATCATTTTATTGCCCCTAAAGTATTAAATGATAATAGCGGAAAATCCTGCTTTGACGCGGATAATATATCAGAGGTATCTCAATCAAAAATATTCACTATAAAATCAATAAAACGTCTTGGCGATGATATTATGATTGAATATAAAAAGTCATAACTTTATGCTAAAATTTGTGTATGGACAACATTAACAAAGCAAAAATAAAAGAAATTTTTTCATCAATTCAAGGGGAAGGATTGTATGTCGGATGCAAACAAATTTTTATCAGATTTTGCGCTTGCAACCTCAACTGTGCATATTGTGATACTGATTTTTATCCTGACAATATAAACGATAAATCAGACTATTTTGAATTTACGCCTGAAGAGCTTTTAAAATATTTGGAAGATAATTTTGATATTAATTCGACTCACTCAATATCATTGACTGGTGGAGAACCTCTTATTTGGGCGGATTTTCTGAAAGAATTTATGCCTCTGGTTCAAAAAAAATATGATATTTTGTTCTACTTAGAGACGAATGCCACAATTGATGATAACGCCAAAATAATATTGCCGTATACCGATATTATTGCGGGGGATGTTAAACTTCCTTCTTGTTCGGGGATTGATGTCTTTGACAAACACGAAAAGTTCTATAAAGTTGCAAGTGAGATTAGAAATAACAAAGGAATTTGGTTTAATACAAAAAACAATAATTTCTTTGTAAAAGTAGTTTTTGATGACAATATAACCGATGATGAAATTACAAAAACGGTAAATCTTGCAAAAAAATATGGGTTTGAAATAATAATTCAGCCGAGAATGATTGATGATAAAATATCAGCCTCTAAAGATACTATGTTGACCGTTTTTGAAAAATTTACAAAGATATACAGGAATACAAGACTGATTCCGCAGGTGCATAAATTTATAGATGTTGAATAAAATATATGTTAAATTTTGTAACTATTTAGCCTCAATTAAGAAATTATTACGTTAAATATGACTTTATATAAATGTGCAAGTGTAAGGAGGGTTTACTATGGGTGAAACAGCTGGAGGCTGCGGAATCGTAACTCGAAGTGTTTTGACAGGCAAATTTTCTCCATTTTGTGACAGAACGAAACAGATTGCCAGAAATGAAATCAGAAAAAATGAATTAACACAAAAGGGAAAAACAGAAGGTCTTAGTACTTCGGAAAAACTTGAGTTATTGTCATACAAGGCAAACAATGTTCTTGATTGGTTCAATAATGCAGGTAAAGGTTCTGTTTGTTATTACTCGTAAAGTAAAAATTAAACAAAAAAAGGAGTTGTATTTTATTCCACAACTCCTTTTTTATTATTATCTTAACTCTTAGGCTATTTTTACAATCCATCCTTCAGGAGCTTCAATTCTGCCCATTTGAATGCCAAGCAATGTATCGTACAATTTCTTGGATATTTCGCCTATGTGTTCCATTCCTGACGGGAATAAGATTTCTTTCCCGTGGTCTACGACTTTGCCTACAGGTGACAATACTGCAGCCGTTCCGCAAAGTGCGCATTCTTTGAAATCTTTAATCTCATCAAGTCTGATTTCTCGCTCTTCCGTTCCCAATCCCAAATAATGTTGAGCGACGTACAACAATGAACGTCTTGTGATTGACGGAAGAATTGAGTTAGACTTAGGCGTGATAACCTTATTATCTTTTGTTATGAAGATAATATTGGCTCCGCCCGTTTCTTCAACTTTTGTTCTTGTCGCAGGATCAAGGTACATATTTTCGTTAAAGCCTTGTTTATGCGCATCTACAATAGCGTGCAGACTCATTGCATAGTTTAATCCTGCTTTTACGTGCCCCGTTCCTCTCGGAGCAGCTCTGTCGAAATCTGAAATTCTTAATGTTATAGGTTTTGCACCGCCTTTGAAGTATGGACCTACAGGAGATGTGAATATTCTGAATTGATATTCGTCTGCAGGTTTTACACCCATAACAGGATTTGTACCGAACATATAAGGTCTGATATATAATGTTGCACCCGAACCGTACGGAGGAACATAATCTATATCTTTTGCAACAACCGCTTTTACGGCTTCTACAAATCTGTCTTCAGGGAAAACAGGCATTTCCAATCTCTCACAAGAGCTTTTTAATCTTGCTGCGTTTAGGTCAGGTCTGAAACATACTACATGGTTATCAACCGTTCTGTATGCCTTTAACCCTTCAAAACATGTTTGCGCATATTGAAGTACGCCCGCACTTTCGTTCAATACAATGTTTGAATCGGTTGAGAGTGTGCCTTCATCCCATTTCCCGTCTTTATAGTTTGAAATATATCTGTAATCCGTCTTTATATATCCGAATCCCAAATTACTCCAATCAATTTTTTCTTTTGTTAAAGTATTGCTCATAATCTTTTCCTTATTTACTACTGCCCTAATTATACACTAAAACGCAGATAAATAAATACATAAAAATATAAAGAATTTGTTTATAATTGAGCAGGCATGTATCATTTGTAAAATTTCATGTGGCAATATTAACATTGTTACACAATTTGCCAAAATTATAATTATTGATACGATATAAGTATGGCAAAGATTTTAGTTGTTAGTGATAATCAAGATATAATTACGTTGGTTCAATCTACGTTGTTGAACCACGATATACTTGTTTCCGTTGATGAAACGGCTATTCTTGATATTATGAAAGTCGATACCCCAGATATAGTTATGCTGGATGCAGATTGCGACAGTGATATTAAATCCGTATTCAGGCTTGTCAAAAACTTTCAAACTATTTTGCTTTTGATTATGGGTGATAAAGAAATCCCGCAGGAGGTAATAGCAAATTCTCATATATATGTTGCGAAACCGATAAATCAAGTTTTATTGAAATCAACCGTAAAATCAGGCTTGCGTACAAGAAAAATATTGCAAAAATTTGCCAAATCCAATCAGGAACTTGCAAACAGCTTGTATCAATTGAATGTTTTGTATAATACAAGTACCCAACTTGCAGGGAGTTTAAGCAGAAACAAACTCGTTGATGTCTTAAATGAAGGTATTGATAAATCTCTAAATTCAAATGTGTCCTGCACTTTGTCTTTTAAGGATGATAAAACTCCTGTTCTGTTGATTAATTCCAATAATAAACTGTCAGACAGACTGATAGAGGCTTTGAAATTAAGAGCTGTTTTGAATTATAAAAACTCGGGTATTGATATAACCGAAATGTTTTCAATTGACGATATAGAGGTTGAACAGTTTATTAAAAACAGATTTTCGGAATATGATTTTGAGATATTGAATTATCATAAACTGCTTTCGTTGATTACGATTGATAATAAGTGTCATGGATATTCTGAAATATTCAGAGAAAAAGAGTTTACATCGGATGATGAAAAATTCTTTAAAACTCTTGTAAATCAAGTTGCAATTCCGCTTAAGAGTGCAATCCTTTATCAGGAGATAGCGCAAAAGAATAAAGAGCTTGCAAGATTAGAAAGATTGAAGTCCGAGTTTATCTCAATCGTATCTCACGAATTAAAGACGCCGTTAACTTCTATCAAAAATTCACTCGATATTGTATCCAGTGGCAAAACGGGTGATTTGACCGATTCAATGGTAAAATTCCTAGATATGGCAAAACGTAATGTCAAAAAATTATCAAGAATTATAAACGACTTACTTGATATGTCTAAGATTGAGGCGGGTAAAATGGATTATACATTTGAGAATGTTTCTATTGCTCCCGTTATATCGGATGTCGCATTGAACCTTTCTCAAATAGCCGTTAAGAAAGGTTTGAGCCTGAGCGTAAAGACAGAAGATAATATGAAGAATGTTTATATTGATACCGACAGAATAGTACAGGTTTTGTCTAATCTTGTATCAAACGCGATTAAATTTTCGCCTGACAAAGGTGTCATAACTATTGATGCAAGAATGGTATCGGCAGACGAAATAAATGTGGAAGAATGTTTCCAACCGCAAATAGATGCGCTTTCGGGTGACTATGTCATGGTGAGTGTATCTGACGAGGGAATAGGTATTCCGAAAGAAGATTTAACGCATGTATTTGATAAGTTTGAACAAATTGAAAATTCTCTGTCCCGTGAGGTTGGAGGTTCGGGTTTGGGCTTATCAATTGCAAAACAGTTGATATCCGCTCATAAAGGCGCAATATGGTGCGACAGTATCTTAAACAAAGGTTCGACATTTACTTTTGTACTTCCAGTCGCAAATGAGCAGGATAACAAAAATATGGTATAATATTACGGGGAGCATGATTAAAGGGGTATCAAATGAAAAAGGTTTTAATCGTTGATGATGAACAAGATATTGTAGAAAGTTTAAAATTCGTGTTGGATAGCGAAGGTTATGACTGCTATACCGCATATAACGGTGAAGACGGGCTTAAATCGGCAAAAGAGCTCCTTCCCGATTTGATAATACTTGATATAATGATGCCTAAGATGAACGGTTATAAGGTTAGCAGATTATTAAAGTTTGATAAAAAATATAAAGATATTCCGATAATCATGTTGACTGCTCGTTCTCAGGAAGAGGATAAACTTATCGGAGAAGAAACGGGCGCAGATGAATATATAACGAAACCTTTTGATTTGGATTACGTAGTCGAGAAGGTTAAGGGGTACTTAGGATAGATGGAAACCATAACTAATAAAACTCTTGAAAAATTAAAATATGAGCTTGTAAGAGACGGTCTTGTTGAGTATGATACTCTGGATAAGGCTCAAAAACTCGCTGATGTTGAAGGCGTCAACATAGGACAAGCCTTGATAAATTCGGGCGTCTTGAGTGAAGCAGACCTGTTGAAGTTTTTAGAGAAAAAACTCCATATCCCTTATGTTAATCTGGACGACTATTCTCTTGATCCTAAGTGTCTCAAATATATAAATTTCGCGGATGCACGTAAATATAATGTTATACCGCTATTTATGATAGAAGATGTTTTGACGGTTGCGATGGCTGATCCTTTGGATTTGTTTGTCATTGATAAAATCGTAGAGACTGCGGAATGTACAATTGAGCCTGTTATATCATCGGAAAACAGTATCATTGCCAAAATCGATGAGTATTACAATACTCCGGAAACCGTTGATAAAATATATACAACATCAAAAGACTCGGGCTTTGATTGGACATCAGAGCTTCACAGTGAAGATTTGAGTGAAGAACACATCCAAAAAATTATTAGAGCTATTTTAAAGCAGGCAATAATCGAAGATGTACATGAATTGTATTTTGAACAATCGGAACAGGGATTAAATCTTGTATTCAAAAACCAAAATAAATACGAGAATAAAGGTATTATACCTTACATTCTTGTTTCATCGTTTGTATCAAAGTTAAAAATGTTGTCAAACTTGGATCCGTCAGTTAGTGAGGTTCCGCAGCTCGGTAAACTTTGTTTTAAAGTTGATGACATAACCGTTATTGCAAGTATTTCCGCGTTCCCGACAATTATCGGGGAAAGAATTGCGCTCAAAATATACAAACCGCCGAAAGAGTTATCGGCTTTGATAAAAGACGATAAGCAAAGACAATTGTTGTTAAAAACGGTAGAACAACCGGGGATAATAATGGTGTGCGGTGCTCCGCTGAGCGGAAAAACCCATGTTATTTATTCGTTACTTCTTGAGGCTGTAAAGACTCATAAAAACATTATGACGATTGAATCTATTTCAAAATACGAACTCAAAGGTGTTCATCAGTGTGAATTAAACGAAAATGTCGGGTTCAATCTTGATAAGGCTTTGAGATTTATAGAGTTCCAATCCCCTGATATTATATACATTGAGGGCGTAAAATCCAAGATAGCCTTTGACTACTTCTCGGAGCTTGTTTATAACGACAAAACCGTTATAACCGAATTTTTGGCAAATAATATGACCGATTTGAGAGAAAAGCTTTCTTATCCTGATTTTCAATCGTTTAAATCATTGCTGTCTTGTATTGTATTTATCCATTCAAAAGACAGTATTGAAGTCTTTGACAAGGATAAAATACATAAGTATTTGGCATAGATTAGATATAGTTTTTCATAGTTGGTATTTTTACACAAGTGTTTAAAAAGTCAATTGTGTTCATTTTTTCAGTATATAAATATTTGAGAAAGTTCAAATACGACATATCGACCGCACTAACCATAACGTTTATTTCAAATCCGTCAGAGCAAAAAGGTTCGTAGTCGTATGTGACATAGCTGTTATATTTGCTTTTCCACTCTTTTTTCTCTATATGACAGTTGTTTTCTTCTGCTACATCTTCAAACCAGTCTATCATATCTTTGTTTATATTTTTAAATTCTAAATATCTTTCGTTGAATTTTTTCATATTGTTTCTCCATATCTAAATTTTAAGGATATAAATATCTCAATAAATTCCCGTTTTGTCTAATCTTTTACATTTTTTCTTACAACTTACGGGCTAATACGATTATTTAGGATTACAATTTTTTACGTTTTATACTATAATCTTTTTATGGCAATAAAAGGAAAATATACTTGTATATTCGGTGGCGGTGCCGTAAGAGGTTTTACTTATATCGGTGCAATAAAAGCTATGCATGATTTAGATATTGACGTTGACACCCTTGCAGGCTCTTCCGTGGGTTCTTTGATAGCGGCTCTGTTGGCTGTGGGTTATAGTGCATTAGAGTTAAAAGACCTTTTGTTTAAGGTTAACTTTGAATTATTTAAAGATATCAGATTAAACCAAAGTAAAGAGTTCGCAATAAGTAAGGGCAATGTTTTTACGGATTGGGTACGCGATATAATCGCGAAAAAGGTTTATGGTGATAAATATAAAAAAGGCAAAAATAAACCTGTTTTGTTCAAGGATTTACCTAAAAATTTGGTCATTTTGACGACTGATTTAAACAAGTTTTGTTCGTTTGAGTTTTCAAACATGGAAACTCCTGATTTTGAAGTTGCTGAGGCTGTAAGAATTTCCTGCAGTATGCCGGGGCTTATGACACCTGTTGAATATGACGGCAAAAAACTGGTAGACGGAGACTTATTGAAGGGTATTCCGTTATGGAAATTGTCTAAGAACTTGAGTAACACCCAAAACAGAATTTTAGAGTTCAGGCTCGAGGGTGATACCGTTGATAAGGAAAATAATACTTTTGAATTTTTAAATTCTATCTACAGTTGTATGACGTGTGCATCAACAGATTTTATCATTGATGTCTTTGGGCAGAATGACAAATATGACTATGTGAAAATAACTACGGGTGATATTATCGTTGTAGATTTTAATATGTCGGATAATATGAAAAATGCTCTTATCCAAAAAGGATATAATGATTCTATAAAGTATCTCGCAAAAGATTGTGTCGCAAAGAAAATAAGAATATCAAAATTTTATGACAGAATGTCTGATTATGTGAATGAGATGATTAGGTTTATCAAATATAATGAGGTTGATAAAACGAAAGAAAAAATAAAAGACTTGTTTCTGTTTATGTCGGATGCGTATAAATACATTGATGCCGATATTGTGGAAGGACTATGGACTTTAAAGAATGATGTTTTTGCCGCTACTTTAAAAAAATCATGGTTACGTGGTGAAAAATTTGCCGACAGAAACTCTATCTTGAACAATGCTGAAATAATAAAACGTGTTATCGATTGCAAGAATGATGAATTAAAAGACTATATCCTAAAAGTAGGCTAGGGTTTGGGGTAAATGTTTAATTCTTTATTCTGAGTGTATAATAAAAAGGTGCATTTTGTTTTGGTATTGTTCTAAAAATAACAAAAGAAAAGGCATCACAAGTGATGCCTTTTCAAAACTTTGGTTCGTATGGTTTTGTGTTGGTGGTTCTTTTTGATTAAGCTTTGTGGAACCAACCTTGTACTGTATTAGCTATAGTTTGTCCTTTTTTTACTACGAAATCTTTGCCTTTTCCTGCATATTCGCCTATAGCTTTTCCTGCTGTGTCTAAAGCACCTAAAACTGTCTTAGCAGGCTCTTTAAATTTTTGAGCCCAATCTTTACTAGCTAAATTGCTAAATCTGTCTGCAATCTTGCCTGCATCAAATGCACCGTGCTTGCTGCCCAATGCTAATGCTGTTGCTACTGCTGCTGCCGCTACCAAAGTTCCTACGATAACCTTTGCTGCTTTATGGCTTTTCTTAGGAGCTTCCGTTGGTTGAGCCGTTGGTGCTGTTGTAGCTGACGGTCTCGGATTTCCTTGCGGAGCATCAAAATTTGGTTTGTCATAAATTCCTCTTGCTGCGAATGATACACTGTTTAACATACGAACCTCCATAAAATATAATTTCTAACACACATCTATATAAACGCATCTTTTAATTAATTTTTGCCTAAATAACCCCAATTAATCAAATTATCGTTACATATCTTTACAAAAACCATGCTAAAAAGGCAATTTTTACGCTTATATATACTTAATATATATATAGGATATTAGGAAAAGGATTATACTATGGCAGTAGATGCTTACGGAAGTTATCTGGATTCTGAACGCACTCGTTTGACGAACAAAGATAAATATATCAAAACCGATTTAAAACAGGCATGTACTACAGCTGATGCTAATGTAGCATCGGCTGCCGACAATTTCGCTGTAACTAATGCTTTATTGGAAAAAAGCCAATTAAGTATAAACAGCACTCTTGAGCAAAAGAAAAAGAAATTGGCAGATGAAAGGGATGCCAAAGTTAAAGAAATGGAGTCTCAAGGTAAGTCTCAAAGTGAAATTGAAGCGCTAAAATCCGAATATAACGCTAAAATCGCAAGTATTTTACCTAATTTCTCTAATTTAGGTCAGAGTATTTTATCGAAAAACTCTGAATTATTAAAATCGTTTAATTTAGCAAGTGCAGAAAAAACAAAAGCCGGTTTTGCTAAGATTTTTGCTGATAACAATTACTTGTCTGCTTTGCACAGTCAGTTTAGTGATTGGCTCAGCTTGGGAAGAATGCAGCAAGGGTATGATGTCGCACAAGCACAGGCTCAAAATAAAGGGTTAAACTATCTGGGGTAAAAATCATATTTGTATTATAATATCACTATGAGTTTAGGAAAGATACTTGTAGTAGATGATGATAATGCAATAAACGAGCTAATCAAGGTTAACCTTGAATTAAAAGGTTATTCCGTTTTGCAGGCTTTTGACGGAACGACGGGTTTTGCTATTGCAAAACAGGAAATCCCCGATTTAATTATATTGGATGTCATGATGCCTGAGGTTGACGGATATACGGTTGCACAAAGAATAAGACAGTGTGAACCTATCAAAGAAACTCCAATATTAATGCTTACTGCTTTGTCCGAATTAAATGACAAAGTAAAAGGGTTTGATATCGGGGTTGATGATTATTTGGTTAAACCGTTTGAAATGGAAGAGTTATTTGTAAGAGTCAGAGCCTTGTTGAAACGTGCACACAAGATAACGGATTCCATGGCAACGAAAGAATTGCTCGTATATAAAGAAATTACCCTACTTCCCGAAACTTATTCCGTAAAAATCGGTGGTAACGTTGCAAAACTTACTCCTATAGAGTTTGATATATTCTATATTTTATTCCAAAACCACGGGAATATGGTGTCTTCAAAGAAATTATTAAAAGATATTTGGGGTTATGATCCCGATGATGATATTGAAACAATTAGGGTTCATATAAGACATTTAAGAAGTAAAATTGATAAAATCTCAAACGGTAAAAAATACATCGAAACCATATACGGCGGCGGTTATAAGTTGAATATTTAAAATAATACGATTGATTGATTTTCAATTGTAACAAACTTGGTATTATTGTCATAATAAGATACAATATATTTATGGACTTTTAATATTAAGAGAGGACTAATTTATGAAAAAGACTATTTTAACTACACTATTAGTGTTCGCATCTTCTGCGGCATTTGCTTCTTCAGTATTTACACCTGTTCATTTGAGTGAAGCAACTACAACAAATGCAGCTGTGGCTAAACCTGCAGCAACAAAAACTACAACCGGTGCTAACGGTCAAACCGATGAAATCGGAAACACAAAAATTCAAAATGCTATTTTGCAAATTGATAACGCTCAAACAGAGATAAGCAATCAATTATTGGATTTGAAAACAAAATACGCTGATGTTGATGCTCAATATGTTTCGGTAAAGGCTCAAAGAAAAGCTCTGAAAAAACAAGTATCTCAAGCTGAAAAGAGATTGAGAGCTTTAAATTCGACTAAGGAAAAAATGAGAAAAAATATGTTATAATCTAAAAATAACATTCAATAAAAAAGACTTTCGATATTTCGAAAGTCTTTTTTTTATATCTTATTTAGAAGCTTCAAAGCATGCCTTGCAAAGCACTTCTCTGTCAGGTTTTGGCTTAAAAGGTACCTGTGTCTTTGCTCCGCATTTTGTGCAAACCGCATCGTACATTTTCTTTCTGTTTCTCTGTCTGCGTTTCTTTCTGCATTCGGGACAGCGTTTAGGCTTGTTTGTTAAACCTTTTTCCGCATAAAATTCTTGTTCTCCTGCCGTAAAAATAAATTTAGCGGAACAGTCCTCACAAATAAGTGTTTCATCTTGGTACATCAGCGGTTTCTCCTAATTAATTTATGTCGCAACGGTATTTTTAAAACCATTCTCATTTTAACATTTTTTTTGAATATTGCAAACGACAAATATTTAAAATATCTATATTTTATTTTACAGGAGAAGACAAATCACTATAAGTTATAGTGCCTATTTTAGCGAAAAATTCTTCTCTGTTCATTGTTTGCGGTTTTGATGAGGATATGTTTGTATCAAGATAAGTAACCGTATCGTCATTCATTCTTAAAACAGTAACTGCATGTCCTCCGCCACCGGTATCTTTTAATCCGATTGATACTATTGTTTTTGTTGTAGGATTGTTGTTGTCAGCTGTTGAAGTCGGTGGAGTAAGTAATTCAGGAAGTTTACTTTTAATTTCTTCAAAATTATCGGCTCCGCTTGAAACTAATGATGCGGATTTACCTGTCAGGAGCTGAATTGCCTCAATTGGGTCTCCTCCGTCAAGTACATCTTCGGTGTTCATTGCGGATGAAAAGAAGGACGAATATTGACTAACATCTTGTCCTTTGTTCTTCATCTCAAGTATTTCTGTTCTGAATTTTCCAACAGCAACTTCAATTGCAAGTACATCTCTGTCACCTTTAGAATATGACTTTTCACCAAAGTCTTTTGAATCTAACTCATCTGCGGATATCGTATATGTTTTGTTCGCTCCCTTTAGGCTAACGGTTACATTTCCGTTTCCGTCAGCTTTAACAATATCTTTTAGCATTTCTTTTCCTGCATCATTGTTGTTGAGCGCAGTTACGGCAGATAACAGCCAACAGTCACCGGTTCCGCCTTGTTTAAATTCTCCGATTTGACCGTTAGCATCGTTAACTTTTTCCAATTTGCCATTATCATTGTATCTGCAGCGAATACCGTTAAAAGTCATTACTCCGGACTCGTTTATGTCTGTCATACCGTTTAGTTTTATAAAATTTTTATTCTTATCAGACCATCTGACATATTGTTTATTTTGTTCATCATAGAATATCTTTCTGTCTTTGCTTATTGCTGTTTCTTTGTAACCCCTTTCTTCAGCAATCGTTTCGTGTTGTGCTTTTTTTTCTGTTGCAGTATTTGGTTTTTCTGTATCTTTTTGTGTTGGTTCTTCTGTTTTCAATGTTTTTACGAACTCTATAATTCTTGTAAAGAAGGAGTCCCTTGTTTTTTCATCATCAATTTTTGACATTGCTTTTGTTAGCTCTGTCTCATTTTTGGCGTTATTTAATTCCTCTTTTGAGATGCTTTTATTTTTATCGATATCAAGAGCCTGTAATTCTGCAAAGACTTGCTTTGCTTCGTCTGCAGAAAATATTTTGTCGTCACCGGCAACCGCATCAAAAATGCTCATGGCTTTATCTCTCTCATTTTTCGTCATCCATGTGCTTTTGCGTGCAAGATTATTCTCAAATTCTTTGCGGTTGATGCTGTTATTATTGTCGTTATTAAAATTTACGCCCACAGAAAAAACTCCAATATAAGGCTACACTAATTGATACGCATTAATATAACGGCATATTATTTATAAAACTTTAACCTTTTAGCAAATATAGTTACATTTAGTTACAATAAACTTAAGTTATTAGAGCTTTGACACAGCTTCAACATATTTATCAATGTCTTCATCAGTTATCATCTCTGTTGTTGAAACTAATATTTTGTTGTTATCTAATTTTATCCCGCCTAAGATATTTTCTTTCTTAAGTTCGGATAATATTTTGTCAGCGTCTTTTACCTCAATAACAAATTCGTTATAGAAATTTTTGGTTAATGTCTTAACTCCGATTTTATTTAACTTATCGGATAATTTATGTGCATTTTGTAAAGACATTGCGCCTGCTTTTCTGAATCCTTCTTCTCCGAGCAAGGTCAAATACAAATCAGCGCACAGTGCAACAAGTGCTTGGTTAGAGCAGATATTACTTGTCGCTTTTTCACGTCTTATGTGCTGCTCTCTTGTTTGCAGAGTCAGGGTATAAGCTGTTTTCCCTTCCGCATCGACGGTTTTACCGGCGAGACGTCCCGGAAGTTGGCGCATATATTTTTCTTTGCAAGCCATAAACCCTGCATGAGGTCCGCCCATAGACATAGGAATCCCTAATGTTTGAATATCTCCGACTACGATATCGGCGTCTTTTGGCGGTTCTATTACAGACAGACTGTCAGGTGTAGTGCATACTACAAGCAGTGTATCTGTTTGCGGCAGAGCTCTTATCTCTCCGTAGTAATCAGGGTTTTGGATGAGTACGCAGGCATAATCTTTTGTGTCTGCAGGTATTTCATCAAACCAATCAATCTTTATATCAGCACCCCAAGCATAAGTTTTTACTACCTGTTTGTATTCGGGGTTGAGTTTATTAGATACAAGAGCTTGATGTTTCCTTGAAATTCTGCAAGTCATTGATATTGCTTCTGCACAAGCGGAACCCCCGTCATATACGGATGCGTTTGCTACGTCCATGCCTGTCAGAAGGCATATCATGGACTGGTACTCATACATAACCTGAAGTGTTCCTTGTGATATTTCAGGCTGATACGGAGTGTAGGCAGTCAAAAATTCGAACCTTTGTGCGACCTGTCCGATTGCCGCAGGGACAAACTTGTTATAGCATCCGCCGCCTAAGAAAGAGACGTAATCTCTCTTGTTCTTTTTAGCGAGTGCTCTTACTCTTTTTTGAGCGTCCATTTCGCTCAATCCGTCTTGCAAGTTTAGTCCTTCCGTTTTAATAGGGATATGTGAAAACAAATCCTCAATTGTATTAAGGTTCATGCTTTTTAGCATTTCTTGTCTGTCTTTGTCCGTATGTACCGTAAAATTAGCCATTATTCCACTTCTTCTTTATAATCGTCATATTCCATTAAATCTTTATATTCTGCCTCATCAGCGTCTGTATCAACTTTTACAAGCCAAGCTTTGCCGAGAGGATCTTCGTTTAATAATTCAGGTGAAGATATAATATCTTCATTTATCTCTTTTATTGTTCCTGAGATTGGCATATAAATTTCAGATGCTGCCTTAACTGATTCAACGGTCGCAAAAGTTTCGCCTTTTTTGAAAGTCGCTCCTACTTCAGGAAGTTCAACAAAGACGATATCGCCTAATTGTTCAACCGCGTAATCTGTCAACCCTATAATGTGTTCTCCGTTCTGTTCCAGAATATATTCATGTGATTTACTGCATAACATTCCTTCGCTCATTCTTATTCTCCTATATTGTCTATACTATTAATTTTTTATAATGGGTTCGTAAAAATGTTCTGTCTTAACCCCTTATATTTACCTTTAATGATTGTGTTTATGGATAAAAGGTCTTTTTACGACTTCCGCATTGTGTAATTTTTCTCTTATCATTATATGTATATTACTTCCGACTTTAATTTCAGGCAAGTTTTTTATATAAGCAAGCGCAATATTGTCTCCTCTTGTAGGTGCAATGCCTCCGCTTGTAACCGTTCCTATCTTTTCGTTGTTGTAATATACATCATAACCGTGTCTTGCAATCCCTCTGTCAGTCATTTTTAGACCGATAAGACGCTTTGTGACACCGTTTTTAAGTTGTTCTTCAATTACGGCTTTACCGTTATAGTCTTCGGTTTTATCTTTAGGAATTGACCAGGACAGCCCTGCTTCAACAGGAGTTGTGTCTAAATCCAAATCGTTTCCGTACAGTGGCATAGAGGCTTCCAGTCTTAGAGTATCTCTTGCTCCGAGACCGATTGGTTTAATCCCAAATTCTTTCCCGTATTCAAGAATTTTATCCCACATATACCCTGCAAATTCGTTCAATAGCAGGATTTCAACTCCGTCTTCTCCCGTATAACCTGTTCTTGAAATCCAAACATTTATATTGAATATTTCATCACGTTTAATAGAGAAGAACGGCGGTAATTCTTCAATTCCCATTTTCTTCATAATATCTTTGGCTTTAGGACCTTGCAGAGCCAAAAGCGAATAATTATGGGATTGATTTATTATTCTTATATCAAACCCCGGTTTGTTGAGAGCCATCCAGTTGATGTCTTCATCCGCGCGGGAGGCATTCACAACAATTAAATATTTGTTATGTTCTATATTATATATGATTAAATCGTCTATTATACCGCCGTCTTTGTTCGTAAGTTGGCAGTATACTGCTTTTTTATCCTTTAAGATTGAAATGTTTTGAGGAACTATTTTATTAAGGAAAGGAAGTGCGTCATCTCCTTCTATTACAATTTCACCCATATGTGACACATCAAAAAGCCCCGCATTTTCTCTTACGGTTTTATGTTCGTCAATGATTGATACATATTGTACGGGCATATCCCATCCCGCAAAGTCAACCATCCTTGCTCCGAGTTTTACGTGTCTGTCGTGTAAAATTGTTTGTTTAGTCATATCAAAATATCCCCCAAAATAATTGTGCATACAAATCTTATATCTGTCAAGTATAATTAAGCTTTCTTGTCAAAAATACTAATCCATGTTTTAATAAAGACATTGGTTTAGACGATAGGGATATTAGTTATGTTAAAAAAGATTTTATCCGCTATATTTGTAGTGGTTCTCTGCTCGTTTTCGGCAAACGCGGCAGAATACAAAGTTTTACAAACAGTCAATTCGCCGTCTGATATCAAAAACATGTCTGTAGGGAAGATGAACGACCTTGCACAAGATATCAGAGCTGCAATTTTAAACAGAGTAAATACTGTAGGCGGGCATTTAGGTCCTGACTTGGGCGTAGTTGAGGCAACAATTGCAATGCATTATGTTTTCAACTCCCCGACTGATAAATTTATATTTGACGTTTCACACCAGAGTTATCCTCATAAGATGCTCACGGGAAGAAAAGATGCATTTATAAATCCGTTGGCACATCCTGAGATTACGGGTTACTCAAATCCTAAAGAAAGCCCGCATGATTTCTTTACTTTAGGTCATACGTCAACATCTGTCAGTCTGGCATGCGGTATGGCAAAGGCAAGAGATTTAAAAGGCGAAAAATACAATGTTATAGCTTTCATCGGCGACGGCTCTTTAACAGGCGGTGAAGCCATGGAAGGTCTTAACAATGCCTCTGTATTAGGTTCAAACATTATTATCATTGTTAACGATAACGAAATGTCTATTGCGGAAGACCAGGGCGGTGTTTATAAAAACCTGAAACTTTTAAGAGAGACAAAAGGTCAGGCTCCAAATAACATATTTAAAGCAATGGGCTTTGACTATTATTACGTAGATAAAGGAAACAGTATCAGACCTTTAATTGACACTTTCCAAAAAGTAAAAGATACAACAAAACCTACCGTTGTTCATATTCATACGTTAAAAGGTAAAGGATATGAACCTGCAGTAGAGAACAAAGAGATGTATCATTATCAAATGGCGGGATTTATGAATCAAAAACCCGCAACTGCGCAAGTTCCGCCTGAAACTTATGCTAAGTATACTGCAGATTATCTAATTGCAGCGAAAAATTCAAATCCGACAGTGGTCGCTATTACGGCAGCGACTCCGTCGGCTACAGGTTTTACTCCTGAATTTAGAACGAGAATGGGTAAAAACTATGTCGATGTAGGTATTGAAGAACAGCACGCTGTCGGTTTCGCATCAGGTATTGCAACAAACGGCGGAAGACCTGTTTTTGCGGTTTGCAGTTCATTTATTCAAAGAGCTTATGACCAACTTTCACAGGATGTAGCTATTAACAACGCTCCTGTTGTTATTTTGGTTACGGGCTACGGAATAGGCGGAAATGATGTCACTCACCTTGGTATATTTGATATTCCTTTGATTAGCAATATTCCAAACATTGTATACCTTGCTCCTACCAACAAGGAAGAGTATACTGCTGTTTTGAATTGGGCAATTTCTCAAAAGAAACACCCTGTTGCTATCAGAATCCCACAAGGGGGTATAAAATCATCAGGGGTTATTGATAATACCGATTATTCAAAATTGAATAAGTATAAAATGGTAAATAAAGGCGACACTGTAGCAATTATTGCGGCAGGTGATTTCTTTGATTTAGGTCAACAGGTTCAACAAAAATTGAAAGAAAAACTCAATATCAATGCAACATTGATTAACCCTGTTTATCTTTCGGGTGTTGACTATGAAATGTTGGAAGGCTTAAAGAAAGACCATAAACTCGTTATAACATTGGAAGACGGCGTTCTTGACGGCGGGTTCGGTGAAAAAATAACGAGATTTTACGGGGATTCCGATATGAAAGTTTTAAACTACGGAGCAAAGAAAGAGTTTACCGACAGAGTTCCGCAGGAAGAACTGTATAAACGTTATCACTTGACTGATGATTTGATTTTACAAGATATTGTAGAATTAAAAGAATCTATGATGGGGAAAGCGGAAGAGGCTGTAACAGCTCCGAAAGAACAGGTGACAGCTCCTGCAAAAACTGCTACCCCTGCTAGAACAAAGAAAAAAGCTAAAAGAAAATAAGAAAATTATTAGAATATAATAAACTTTTGTAAAGATTTTGCTATTAAATTTTATAAAAATAGCAAAATCTTTTTTTATGGTTGTTCTAATAAACAAACCAAAAGGAGACGAATATGGATTGTATCAACAACAATGTTAATTTTAGGGGTTTAAACTATTCTAAAAATACTAAAAGATTATTGGAAGCCAGAGGCGAATGGGGCGAATTTAAAAAAGTAATGCCTGAAATGGAAAGAAAGGCAAAAAATACTAATATAAGATTTGATGTTCAGCAAGTAAGTCCGTACAGAACAAATTTAAGTTGTGAAATCAAACCAAAAAATACATTGCTTTCAAACCCTATAACCAGAGCTTTGGGGCTTGCAAAAAAACAGTTTAGCGGAGAGGCTCATTATCCTTTGAATGACCAACGCTCTTCCGAAAACTTGTTTAGAGGGGTATATCAAGATGCTTATAATGCTCACAGAGATAAAGCAAATTTATCCAGAAAAGCGTAATTAAAAATTTTAAGAAGATTATAAAAAGACTCTGTTTTTTAACAGAGTTTTTTTATGTAAATTATTGTGAGGATATGCTTAAAATTTCTGTTAAAATAATGAAAAATCCTTAAACATGATGTATAATATAATTAGATTAAGTCTTAATAAAATTGAGTTGTCGTAACTCAAGACGGGATATTGACGTCGGAGTATGTAAATGAGGATAAAAACCGCTCATATTGCAGGCATGCTTGCATTAGGGTTATGGTTCTTCGGGAGCTGTAGTCCTTTTTGTGCTGTTTCATTAGCAGATGACCTTAATATAAAAAATACGGATACGACACTTACCGAGCGTACATTTTCTTTAAACAGTTTTGATACGGTCTATAATGTTACGGCAAACACAGGTATCACTGCCCCGTCCGTAATGTCTGTTACAGGCGTCACAAACAACTCAAATACTCTAAAATCCGTTATTAACTATTTGACTGACGGAGTTCATTATTCAGGTTTTACAGTTAATTCCGACATTACGTTGAATATCGCAAATGCAATTATAGAAAATGCTCAGAGCTCTTCTAACGGTTCCGTTTTAAATAATTCAGGCACGGCAGTGTTTGCCAATGTCGATTTAATCGCAAACGGAGTTAATACTTCTTCCGAGAGTGCCTTTGGCGGTGCCGTATACAACACAGGCAGTTTTACTTTTTCCGGTAATATAAAAGATAATTATGCAATATCTGAGAATGCTTCTGCATCAGGCGGAGCAATTTATTCAACGTCTGATGTTACTCTAAATGCAAACGGTCAGGATTATGTTATAAGCGGAAACTATACTCAAGGTGCAAGCGGAGAAAAAGTTAATCAGGCAATTTATATAGATAATTTATCCTCAAAACTTACGATATCCGCTACAAATGGCGGCAGTTGGACAATAGACGACTCAATCTCGGGTAAAAGTAATACAACTGGGAGTGTAACGGAGAGTTATTCCGTTGATTTAAAAGGGGACAGGAACAGCTCAATACAGTTAAACAGTACGATTGATAACGCACTCGTAAACATAGATAACATCAATTTGTATTTATCCCAAAAGGACGGCAATGATACTTTTAAAACCGACAGAGTTACAATTCACAATTCGTTGCTTTCTTATGCTGACGGACAAATAGGCGCGGCTTCTTTTTCGACTCTGACAACGGATGACGAAAATACGGCGGAATTTGCACTTGATGTATCAGGAACGGATGCTTACGATACAATCGTTGCGGGAACAACATCGAGCGGGAATATCAATATTTCAAGTATCAATTTTATAAACGGCTCTGTTATTGAAGGGGTTTATAATTTCTTGAAAACAAACTCAACGAATTTAAAATTGTATGTTGCGGATACAGGCAGATATTCAGACGTTAAGGCTGATATGAATTGGAATACCGCAGTTAATGCCTATACATATTCTATGGCTCTTAGTGACGATAAAAAATCCGTTACGGTTTCCAACGCGCAAAAACTTGATAATATAGATGCTTTGAGCGAATTAAACCAATACGGAACGACTTATACAAGATACTTTAGATTTGACGGTGCTAATAACAATTATAAAGCTATCGGAAACACCGGTTCTACTGCAAATGTTTCAACATTGAATATCCTTGGGAAAACCGTCGGAACAAATTATTCAACGATAGATTATCAAAATAATTATTCGGGTTTTGTCTTAAACAGCGGTGCGGATGTAAACGTTGAGAATGTCTCTTTCGTAAATGCTAATTCTCAAGACGACGGGGCAGTATTCAATATAGCTAATTCCAATGCCTCATTAAATCTTTCGGGCGGAAACTTCCAAAATAATACTTCCCAAAACTTTGGCGGTGCTGTATATGTTACGGGTAACTCATTCTTAAACTCGGAAAATATTGATTATTCTAATAACAGTGCCAAATCAGGCGGCGCAATCGGCATAGTTTCGGAAGGAACAAATTATCCTAACGTCAATAATATTACCGGTACTTTTAGCGCAAACAGCGCAGCCGAAAAAGGCGGCGCAATCTATATTGAAGGTTATAATTCTGGGTTAAGTGTTCCTATTATATCAAATATAACCGCTGATTTTAATGCCAACAGCGTATCGGGAACTGGCGATGTTTTAGGTGGCGCAATTTATAATTTCGGAACAATCCAAAAATTAAACGGAACTTTTACTTCTAATTCGGCGGTATCAACAGACGGCAATGCCTATGGCGGAGCATTGGCTAATATTTCGGCAGATACTTCAAGAAGTTCCGTTATTACTGATTTTACGGCATCTTTCAAAGACAATTATGCAAAATCCGATACCGGCAATGCTCTCGGCGGTGCAATTTATACATCGGGAAATCTGACCTTTTCATCTTCCGACGCTAATAACCCTATAACTTTCAGCGGAAACTATACAGAAACTTCATCAAGCAGAGAACAAAATGCAATATTTGTTGATACCGCAACGGGAACAAAGAATATTGTCTTTAATTTAACTAACGGTGGGGATTTAGTATTCAGTGACGGTATAGACGGCGGACAAATGACCGAGAACGGAATATTAAGAGGAGCAGGCAAAAAATATAACCTCCAAATTACGGGAACATATACTCCGTCAACAACTCCTCAAAACGATAGTCCACAAGAAAAAGTAACGTTTAATGATATTTATGAATATACAAAAAATGATAACGGAGGGTGGACAAAAACCGATATTAAAATGAGCGGGATTAAAAATGCGCAGGTAAACCTTAGCGGGGTTGAACTCGTATCGGGAACGGATACTTTTTCAGATTCCAATACTTCGTTAACACTTAATAATGTCAAGTTTAATGCTGAGGACGGGAAGTATTCAACTTATTCAATAAATACTCTTACATCTGTAAATACAAGTTATTTTATTGATTTTGATTTCGATATATCTGCCGAGGATATTGATAATTCACTAAAATCCGATATCTTTAAAGTAGGTTCGGGTTCAGCAGGTACCATCAGAATTATGGGGCTCGGAATAGATACTCCCGAGCAAACGGAGGCTTTCTTCAAATATGCGGATTATTTGCGAACTCATACGGAAAGCGGTTATAAAATCGTTAAAATCTTGGATAAAGCAAACTTAAACGATGCAATTCAACTTGAGCTCGCATCAGGTATAGAAGGAAATCCGAGAAAATATACAGTTGAAAACACCTATCATGTAACAGATGGTGATTACTATTCAGTAAATGACGACTCATTTATAGGTGAAGTCGGGATGGCTCTGATAAGGTCGCAAGGTAGTTCGACATATGATTCTGTCCAAGTCGGGGTATTAGATAGAGTGGATACTCTAAAAGCTATTAACCAATTCAAATTGTCTGATGAATCTACGACAAAAAGAATATTTGAATTAAAAAATGATTATACCTCATTGGATGATGCAGGGATAACCTCAAACGGAACTCTTACCATAAACGGCACGATAAAAGAGGACGGAACCCGTCCCGTTATAGATTTCGCAAATTATTCGGGCTTTGTGTTGTCATCTGATGATGCAACATTATCTGTGATTAATTCCGTTTTGTCTAATGCCAATGTAGCCATTGAATCAAATCTCGGAAATAGTACTGTTTCTACTTCGAATGTTACTATTACTAATTCCGTTCTTAAAAATAATGATGTTGCTTTATCTAATAAATCGGGAAATGTTAGCATTATTAATTCCGAAATATCGGAAGGTACGGGGACAAAACAAAATAAAATCCATAACGGAAATAATGCTACTATAAACGTAAAAAACTCTAATTTATACAGTTCTATAGAAAATGACGGAAATATTGTTTTAGCAGGAACTACCGCAATCGGCAAAAACGGTTCAGTATCAAATATATCGGGAACGGGTACATTATCTACCTCCGATACTTCCGTATTCACGGATTTAAGATATGCTCAATTAACGGGTAATGTTGGTAACAGCAATACTTTCAATTTAACTTCGGGTTTATTGGAAATCGGAAAATCAACATTCGCAAACGCTATTTTAAAAACAACGGGCGGTATTATAGATTTGTCCGATTCAACTCACGGGGAGATTATACAAGACAGTAACAATTGTGGCGGAAAATTGGCGCAGGTCGATTTGCCGTATAACTTTAGCGAGTATGATGCAGGAATTAAAGAGAGCGGGAATTATGCCAAGTTTATAATTGATGTCGATTTTTCAAAACTTACTGCGGATACAATCTCAATCGATGCAAATTCAAACTCAAACGGTTACATTTATATCGCACAGATAAACGGGGTTGAGACTATCGGCTCCGATATTCAAGACGGTATTATCCGTATACTCGCCTCCGCTCCTGACGGGATAACAATGGATGTTAACCTTACGGGGATTGATCATCATATATTCTATGTTAATGCTTATAAAACCTTAATGAGAGATAACGAGTATCAATATGTTTTATATGATGATTATTTTGTCGGTGAAGTAAAATTGAAAAAGGCTTTGGATGTTAACGATAAAGTAATCGGAATAGAGGTAAGCAGAGATCCGAGATTTGACGGTATTGTTGAATTGAATACCTTCAAACAAGGTATGATGCACATGGATGACAGCTCCTATACATATGATCCGTCTTATCCGAGAACGTTTATATTGAGAGAACCTAGAACTAGTGAAGATAATCAGTATATTTTACCGTCAAATATAGGGAAGACTTATCCGGGAACTTATAACGTTATCGCCGATGACGGTGTCGCTGAAAATACCAATGATACCGTAAAAGTTAACTTCAAACGCGGGGATGTATACTATAGCGGTTTTGAAGCAACCTCTGATACCGCAAAAGACGTCGGAGCAGAGGATATCTTTAATCTGAACATAAACGGCGTTGAGTTCAGAAATGCAAGAACAAACGGTCAATATGAGTATGACGAGAGTTACAGTAAAGTCCATATAAATGATGAAGATAAAACCTACAGAACAGAAAAAAGAGGTTCCGTTGTGTTTATGGATTCTAAAAATCCGAAATCCTCACTTAATTTGACAGATGTAACAATGAAAGATAACGAGTCACAGGGCTTGGGCGGTGCCGTATATACAAAGAATGATTTAACGATTACCGCGGATAAACTCAATTCCAATTTCTCAAACAATTACCAAAACGTTGAGGACAGTACAAGTTTAAGAGATTCTAACGATATCTTTATTGGGAAAAATGATGCGCTGACCTCTCAAAATCTCAATTTGATAGCAAGAAACAATAAAACACTTGCACTTAATTCAGGACTTGAGGTAGAGCAAGGTACTCCTTTAAACATTGTTATCAATGAAAAATCTACAGATGCGGGAACTGTAAAAATATCCAATCCTCGCGATATCGGCTCTATTGACACCCCGATAAACAGTTTGACAATCAACGGCGGAACCTTAAATCTTGCAGACGGCAACTGTTCAACCATATATACAAATGACCTTATAATAGCTGCTAACGCAGGTAATACATCTACATCTAATCTAAAAACCAATTATGTGTTTGATATAGATGTTGCAAACGGCAAATCGGATACAATTTGGGCAGGGAATGTCAGAGAAAACAAAGGAAACGGATATTTAGTTCTTACGACTGACAGCTTTAATGTTTTGTCAAAGACTGATGTTGATTCTATGAAAATAAACCTTTTGGATATCAAAGGCTCTTCAAGTAAGTTTTTAAAATTCTTTAGTTTCCGTGATGAATACGGATATGAAACAGACGGTGTCGTTTTATACACCCTTTGGAGTGAAAAATATCACAGAAACATTGACTATTACGCTACTCTCGGGTTAAACGGTTCTATTATTATAGGTTCAAGCCCTGACAGTTCCGAAACTCCGCTTGTTATGGCTATAGCGAATACCAGAAATAATACATATACTTTTACCGGAAATTCACTTATCTTTAACTACGGTAAGGCAGGTACAGCTCCTAATAAATACGGAGATGTCCAATCAAGACGTTTGAACATAAGAGGTGACAATTGGACTTTGTCTACTCCGAGTGAGATTGCAGGTTTCAGATTAAAAGGTATTCAAAATGCTGACGGCTCTTACAGACTTCGTCCGTCAAAGCAGCAACTGAATGTTTCAAATCTTACAATGAAAGGATTTGACGGGGCGTTAGTAAACGAAGGCGGTAAAATTAACCTGAGTAACGTAACCTTGACGGAAAACAAAACGGATACCGACGGAGCCTCTATAAGGAACCATTCGGGTACGACAACTTTAAGAGGTTCAAGAAGAAACTATGATAAAGTAACAAATAATGTTTCAACATATAACGGTGGGGCTGTTTATAACTCGGGAACATTTAATACAAATTACGTTTATTTTGCCGATAATGAAGCATACAGAGCAGCCGCTCTGTATAACGAAGGCTCAATGACTCTGTCTAATACCATATTTGAGAATAATACGGCAGAAGTATTAGCGGGTGCCGTCTATCTCGGGACATTACCTTCTATTACAAGAAGTACAGTGAGACTTAATTCCGTTACCTTCAATAAAAATACTGCTCCGGACGGCGGTGCCGTTTATGTCAATATGACTCCCGCGCGTTATATCACGGCAACATTATCAAGAAATAATTTCTATGAAAATACATCTGCAAACAACGGTGGTGCTGTATATTCCGAAAAAGGCAGATTAACTGTATCGCGTTCAAACTTTGGGGCATTAACCAAGGACAGAAAAAATGTTGTCACTGTAACCGACGGGAACAGTGCAACGCAGGGAGGTGCAATTTATGTCGCAAAGGCTCAAGTGGATGACGCGCAAAAGCCTTATAACGTTACAATAGTTTCATCTTCCAAATTCGTTCAAAACACTGCAACGGACAAAGGCGGAGCTATTTATAATGCGGGGACGACTAATTTAAGTAAAAATACCTTTGGTTCCGCAATCACGGTAACGGATAAGAAAACTAAAGTTAAAACGACAACAACTGCCGTTAATACCGCACAAAACGGCGGCGCCGTCTATAACGAGGGAACATTAACCGATGCTTCCTCTACATTCTATGCCAATAAAGCGGCTGAAAACGGTGGTGCCGTATATAATGCAAAAGACGGCGTAATCACTACAAATAAATATAATAAGAAAACGAAGACGTATTATCTTACGGGCGGACTTAATTCAACAAAAATAAATTCTAACGAAGCCGTAAACGGTGCGGGCGTATATAACGAAGGAACGCTCGGAACTTCAAGAGCCTCTTTCAATGCAAATGTAGCAAGCGGAAACGGCGGAGCCGTATACAATACCTCAACAGGTAATTCAACCTTTATAAGGTCAACCTTCTATCAAAATAAGGCTCAACAAGGCGGGGCAATATATAACGAAAAAGACGGAGTTGTTACTCTGAGCAGTTCTACAATAGGGCGTTCCCCAAGAAAGAAAGTTTCTTATGCAAATACCGCAACGGACGGTTCCGCTATCTATAATAAAGGAACTTTAAACTCAACGGGTTCTTCTATCGCTTATAACGTGGCTGAAAATAACGGTGCTTTATATAACGAAGGAACTGCAAATTTAAACTCTACAACATTTACAGCGAACAGTTCGGCTCTTGGCGGCGCTATTTATAACACAGGCAACGTAACGACAGATTATAAAACACGATTTAACTCGAACAGTGCCTCAAACGGTGCTGCTATATATAATAATTCAAATACAACGATTTTGGGTTCAGCTTTTTCTAAAAATAGAGCATCCGCATCGGGCGGGGCTATCTATAATGCCGATGATAAAGGCTTAACCATAGACAGATATGACTATACATATTATCAAAGAAGACGAGAAAAACACAGATACTATAAACCGTCATTCTCTTCTAATACTGCCGTAAACGGTGGCGCCCTTTATAATGCGGGTAATATGTCTGTCGCGTATACTACCTTCTCTAAAAATAATGCTAATAATAATGTCGCTGTTCTTCCAAGTTCCGCTTTTGAGAGCGCAGGCATGGGCGGTGCTATTTATAATACGGGCAGTATATCAGGAATAACTAATTCCAAATTTACTTCAAACAGTGCAGTTACGACTTTAACCGACGCAACCGAACTTGATAACGGAACAACTACGACTCACACAACGGTAACCTCTTATGCGGGAGAGGGCGGTGCTATATATAACAATGCCTCTAATGATATTGCAATTACAGGCTCTAACTTTACCTCTAACAGAGCGGGCATACTCGGTGGCGCAATTAGTAACGAAAACGCGGGTTCTGTTTTAAATATTAAAAATACCGTCTTCAAATCAAATTCATCATTGAATAAGATTACAACCCGTGTTTATACCCAAAATAATACAAATCACAAAAAATCAAGAACAAGAACGACCGCTTCCGTATATGATGAAAATGCAAAGGGCGGAGCTATATATACAAAAGGTTTGATAAACATAAATGACGATTTGTTCTCTACATATAATGCAAAATCTAAGACAAACATATCTCAGTTTGTATCAAACAGTTCATATGCGGGCGGAGCTATATATTCCGAAAATAACATGAATATTGCAAGCACTACGTTCTCAAGAAACAGCGCAAGGTCTGATGGTGGTGCTATTTATGTAACAGACGGTACAAAAGCAAATATCGTTAATTCAACTTTTGACAGAAACAGTGCTGCAAGAGGCGGTGCGATATATGCAGGTAAAAACTCAACCGTAACAATACAGGATACTAATTTTACCAACAATAAAGCAAGCGTTGCGGGCGGTGCAATATTCGCTGATAACGGCAGTACCGTCAACGTCATATCAAACCTTAAAGATGTTACTTTTAAAGGTAATAAAGTCGGCAGAACCTCAAATGCGATACACTTAGAGAATGCAAGTCTTAATTTGCAGGCAAATGACAGCCATAAAATAACTATCAATGATTATATCAGCGGGCAAGGTAATATTACAAAATACGGTAACGGTAGTATATATATAAGAAATGAGGCTCAATTAGCCCAAGGAAGTAACATTCAAATAAATGTAGCAGGCGGAGGCACACTCTCTGTAGAAAGAGAATCAAGCCTCGCAGGCGCTAAATTAAATATGAACGGACTTGCCAAACTCAACATAGCAAACAACAAGGTCGGAACGTTGTCACTTAAAAACCTTGCCTTGGCAGACAATACAACGACCAATATTGCGATTGATGCGGATTTAAAGGCAGTAAAAG
>DLEF01000062.1 GCA_002481545.1 Cyanobacteria bacterium UBA7753
GTTGTGACAAGCACAACCCGTGCTACTCGTTTCATTTAGTTAATATTATTTTTTCTTCTTATGTTAGGTTAAAGTAGGGTGCAGTCACTATCGCAACAATATTTATGCTTTATTTATAGGTACAATAAAATAAAGCAGGTATAAGAATATATCTTATACCTGCTTTTATTAATTATATTTTTGTTCTGCCGATGTTATTATGCGTTTTCTTGTGTATTATCTAAATCCGCATAGTTTTTCAAAGTATCGTTCAACATATCTTTGAAATCCTGAACATACTCTTTCGGTTTCAACAGTTTGCAAGAAGAATCATATCTCATCAATCTTCTCAAAAGATGTGTCTTATCCTCATATTTGTTAGAGATTACAATATCATCTTCTTTTTTAATTTTGACAATTTGCTCGTTTTCTCTAAGCTGATATCTTCTGGCTAATTTACCTTTCAATTCAAAAACGACTTCTTCATACGGTTCGGTTTCGTTATTTGTTTTCTCGGTAATTTTGATATCTATAATATTATCAGGATCTATTTCTTGCAACCCTTTTTGGGTAGAAGTTCTGAGCAAGATTTTTCCTTCATCGGAAACACAAACTTCTTTCGGGAAACATTCTTCTTCTTTACCGTCAGCATAAAAGATTCTGATATTGCATTTAGCATCACGGGCTTTTTCATACAGTTTCATAATTCTTCTGTTTATACTTGATTTTAACCCGTTAGAAGCTTTATAACCTATAATAAAGTGCAATTTTTCAAAGAATGAATTTACATCTTTATTAATTTGAGAAGGTTTTAAATCTTCGCTAAACTCTTCTAATTGATATGCAAGCAACGCTTCATTATCGGTAAACTTTTTCCCGACAGGAAAGTTAACGAAACTGTATTTCCCGTTGATTTTTTGGATGTCAAATCCGCAGGATTTACAAGTGTTTACGTATTTACTTGCTACAAAGTTATTAAATTCCACACCCGGATAAAGTTTGCTTATAGATGCAATCAATTCCGGCATGGTCAAGTTCTTTTCAAAAAGACTCAACATTGTGCACATAACGCCGTATGAAGCGTTATTTATTTTACCTGTTACATCATTTGCCATAAACAGACCTCATTCCTTTCAATTTTTCAAATATTTTACGTTTGAACTCATCAGGTTCCAAAACCGTACAATCTCTTGAAAAACTCAACATTCTTTGTACTGCTATAAAATCATTGAAATATTTACCGGTTACTATGATGTAATCAGGGTGTTCTTCATCAATGATTTCATTATCATCAAGTTCATATTCTTTAGGATTTGTCAATTTGAATTTAACAACAACGTCTTCTCCGAGAGGAGTAGAGCTGTCGAACATATTACAAATAATAGAACGTATCCTTGTTACATTCAGGAATGATTTTTCTCCAAGGTTATGGTTATAACAATATACATAAAGTTTTCCGTTTCTTACGGCAACTTTTTCTACCGTTATATCAATTTCTTCCTCTTCTTTTCCCGGAGCTTTGTAAGCAATCCTGATTTTGTTATGTTTCTTTTCGTTTTGTACCAATTCTTTCAACAGGTCAATATCAACGGATTTAAGAGAAGAGATTCCTAAAACCTGTTCCTTTAATTCCCCGTCCTGCATCTTATCGGCTATATGTTGAAAGAACTTGTGATATAAATACAAGACTTCCGGAGTTGCCTTTCTTGCGACTTTTTTATAAACGGTTTTAACCGCGTTTATTTCTTCCTCGGTTGGTTTGAATACAAACGGATGAGAAATAAGTGTGTATTTATGATTATTTCTCTTTGTTGCCTTTGATATCTCAAAGCCGCTCTTCTTCAAAGTATTTATATCCATTCTGATTGTATCAATAGAATAGTCTTTTGTAGTCAATCCGCAATCACGCATGAATTGTTTGATTTCTTCAAATGATTTCGGACCTTCATACAGCCCTGCCATCAAGGCAAGCGCTCTTGCCCCAGTTAGGGATACCTGTTTACTTTCTTCATGTACTTTTATATAATTTTCCATTTCGCCTCACTTCGTACATAATATCAATATAGTTATTTTACCATAAAAAGCAAATGATTTTGTCTATTTTTTCATTTGCTGATACTCATAGTGGCGATTTCGCAATAATATTATTTACTTTTCATTACTAATTATGTGTATCTATATGGGTTTAACCCGATACTATTATACCATAAACAAACGTATTATGCTAGATTTTAAATTTAGCAAAATTTGGTGATTATTAATAAAAAAATTAGCTTAATAATACTATTATGAAATTTATTAAATTATTAAAATCTCTAAACAGGAAAATCGACAGGTATGACACGCTATCACATACCAATCCTTTCACAATCCCAAGGTATCACTACACAATTGTTTGGGTAGAAGATAAGGTAAAAGACAATAACTTTTTCCCTCTCAATGATATTGAATAATCTCTGTTCAATCGAGGCTGCCACTCTTGTCAGCCTCTTTTATTGTGAACATTTTGAACACAAAAATTTTTATAAAATATTTATATCAAAATGAGGTTTTAGTACTTATTAAAGTAAGTACTAATGATGTTTAGTAAATGTTTAACATTGTGAAAAACAGGAGTTATTCCTCTGTTTCTTTCTTTTTTCTTTTTATGTTTATCTTTTTCAGGTGTTGTTCAAACTCACGATACCATGCCAATTTTTGTTGGAAAAGAGTATCATAACCGTCAAAATTAGCATTTGATATATCAAGTTTCTGTCGGTCGCAGAGTTCCTCTAATTTTTGAGCTAAGAATTTTGAATATTCTTTTCGGTCCATTTTGTCTTCTTGAGGGGTGAGTTCCATATTTTCACCCATTTCTATCCAAACTTCCGGTCTGTTATCTCTCATAAAGAAATAATTAACCGCAATCGGAATAAGATTAACCTTGCCGTATTTTTGTGCAGCTTTTTCGACAATATACGCCAGCCCCGTTTGAAAAACAATCGGTCTGTGATCCGGCGGATTAATTATCCCTTGCGGAAACAGATATAAAATACTGTTTAAATCCTGTAAAACTCTGACGGAATATTTTAAAGATTCCATGGCTGTCAGGGCATTTTTCTTATTTACGCTAAATCCGCCGCCGCGTCTTATTACAGGGAATCTGTTGAGTTCCTCTATCATAAGACGTATTTCTTTTTTGCACAGTCTGTTACAAATAGTGTATCCGACTATGCCGTCCCACCAGTTTGTATGAGGAGCGAAAAATATTGTCGGATATTTTTCGTCACGTTTGAGGAAATTTTCATACCCTTTATAACGAAATGCATAAAATCTGTTTTCCAACAAACCGTAAAACGCAAAATCAGCAATCTTCAGCCAAAATTTTGACGTTCTTGCAGGGCGGAAATGTTCCTCTTTATCTCTTAATTTTGTAGGCGGTACTTCGCTATATAATTTCTTTAAGTTCTCGTCCATATATCAATGATAACATCTTTATTTTTCTTTTTCAATTTTTTTATATGATATTATTATATTAATAGGGGTAGGATAATTAATATTAATTATGGAAAAGTTTGAGTTCTTTAATAAATTCAGTAATCCGGTACTTATCGTGGAGAATGAAACCTTCGACGTTAAGTATCAAAATAACGCATTTAAAAGAGCTTTCCCCGATTTTAAAACCCTAAAAACATTTTCGCATAAACTTAGCTGCGAAATATGTCTTTTGGATACCAGCAATTGGGAAGCTCATTCTCCTATTTTGCAAGCCATAGAATCCAATGAAAGTTTTATTACCCATGTCAGTTATCAATATCAAACGAACAAGCACAGATATTATGATATAAATGCTCTCAAACGCGGAAGAGGGAAATATAAAGGCAAGTATACAATTATTTTCTTTGTAGATGTCACGGCGGATGTAGAATACCAACAATTACTTGAAGAAAAAAATGCCGTTGAAAAAAAATGTGAACTTTTAGACGAAGATATTAAAAGCTTGGAGTCAATAAAGGATAAGGCACAAACACAGGCTCTCAAAATGGCTTTAATCAATAAAATATCCAATATAATGAATGAATCTATTGATTTGCCTGCCATTATTGTACCTACATTGAAAGAACTTTCGATTTTATTTAATTCTTTCAGAACGTATTATGCAGAATATAATATGAAGATTAATCAATTTAAGATAACTCAAATCTTGGATGAAGAAGAAAAACAGGGCATGCCTATTATGTTTGATTCAAGCGTGATGCAAAAAATAAGTAAAAATGAAATCTCGGATATGCCATGCCTAAAGGAATATTTGTCCGCTCAGCCGTTTAAAGAGGCGGTGCAGAGGATTGTTTTCCCGATTTACTATATGAAAGAACTGCTCGGGGTTGTTGTTCTTCTGTCTCGCCAGCACAGAGAACTAAGGGAAGAAAAGGATATCATAGAAAACATCTCCTCTCAGCTTGGCACCGCTATTGTCCATGCCAAACTGTATAAAAAGAATTTGGAGACCGTAAAAGAACTCAAAAAAACACTTAAAGAATTGAATGAAACTCAATTACAGCTTATCAATTCGGAAAAAATGGCGTCTTTAGGGCAATTGATAGCGGGTGTTGCGCACGAGATAAATACTCCGATTGCAGCCATAAAAGCCAATAACGAGATTTATACCAAACTTATTAATAAAATAGATGATACAAAATTGCGTGAATTGTTTGACCATATTAATAATACGGATAAAGAAGCCATAAAGAAGATAAATAACCTTGTGATTTCACTTAAAACCTTTGTAAGACTGGATGAAGCCGAACAACAAGAGGCTGATATTAATAAGGAAATGGACATTATACTTGATTTAATCAGGCATGAAACAAAGCACGGCATAAAAGTAATCAAAAATTACGGCAAAATCCCAATGATTAACTGCTATCCAAACATGCTTAATCAGGTGTTTATGAACATTCTTGTTAATGCATGTCAGGCAATAGAGAATGAGGGAACAATTGTAATAACTACAAGTTTTAAGGACGGAAACCTTGTCGTATCAATCAAAGATGACGGCAAAGGCATGAAGGATACGAAGAAAATCTTTGATGCGGGCTACACGACTAAAGGTGCGGGCATCGGGACGGGGCTCGGACTGGCTATTTCCGCCAAAATAATCGCTAAGCACAAAGGCAAAATCGACGTAAAAAGCGAGGTGGAAGTCGGCAGTGAATTTATTATTACTATCCCTAGTAAGTAATATATAATATTTTAGAACAGCTGATTTTTTATTGTTATTGTTGACTTTCCGCCATGTTGTTTAATAATTGTTAAGAAAAACCAATTTATTTTAATCATGGGTGGAGTGTTTTTTTAGAAAATATGGTATATTACTATTACCGGATTAAGTGTATATTTTACCCTTATCCGATATCAAATAAGAGACTTACATGGTAATATATGGAAATAAACTTAATAAAAGTACATAATCAACAATAAAAAAGGCAATAAATTTTAAGAACATGTTTTTATATAAAGTGTAAGTTAGTGTAAATTATAATATTGTATGTCGGAGGTTATCTAAATGACAATATCTGTAATAGGTAAGAAAAAACAAGTAAAGAAATCTTTTGAAGAATTATTAACAGACTTAAAGACCAGCAGTTCTGAAAAAGTAAGATATAATGCAGCTCGTATGCTTGGTGAAATGGGTGATTCCAATGCAGTTGAGCCGTTAATCGACGTATTAAGAAACGACAAGAACGGTTCTGTTCGTTTATACGCTGCAAGAGCTTTAGGTGAGTTAGGTGATTCAAGAGCTACAGAATATTTGATTGAATCATTAAGAGAAGACAGAAACGTTGATGTTAGAGTTCGTGCAGCTCGTGCATTAGGTCGTTTAGGCGGTAAGATTGTTGTTGAACCGTTGGTTGAAGCTCTTAACGATGAAAACCCTCAAGTTTGTATTACCGCTACCGATGCTTTAATTGAAATCGGTGATGTTGCAACTGATGCTTTAATCGGTTCATTAAACCACGAAAAAGTTAATGTTCGTTGCGATGCTACCAGAGCATTAGGTGAAATCGGTAACAAAAAAGCTGTTGACCACGTTATTAAAATGTTATATGACGAATGGGTTAACGTTAGAATTTACGCAGTAACTTCTTTAGGTAAATTAAATGACAGAAAAGCAGTTCCTGCTTTGATTGAAGTTATGAAGAACGAAAAAGAAAACGAATTGGTTAGAGCCGGTGCAGCTGCTGCATTGGGTGTTCTTCGTGACCAAAGAGCATTGTTACCTTTAAGAGAATTGATTATGGCAGCTGAAGAATTAGGCGAATTGGAAGATACAGCTCTTAAATCTTTCAAGAAAATCATGGCTGCTAACTGGCAATCAATTCCTGGTGCTACAGCACAAAAGAAACCTGCTGCAGTTTAATCAACAATATTTAAGACAAATCTACAACATACAATATACAAAAGCGGATTTCCCAAAATCCGCTTTTTATTTGCTTAAAATAATAGTACATAAAAATCCGCCATATTTATATACGGCGGATTTTAAAATAATCGGAAGTACCGTTTTAGTACATTAACTCATACTGAGCTATTCTGTATGCCAAGTCTTCAAAGAACTCTTTTATGCCTTCAAAATAAATGGCAAGTGTTTCTTTGAAACTTACGGTACCCGGTAATAAAAATTCGTCAAACATAAAGTAACTCCTTTGACACTTCATATCCGTTTTAATTAACGGCAAGTTTTGAAAAATCTTTAGAATATTGTTACAAAAATAAATAAAGTGTTATTAATTCATGAGTTTATGGAATATAGTAAATAGAAGAATTTGCACCTTAACATCCGACTATACAAAACTTTACATTTCCCCCAAGGAAAAAAGTGGCGGAAGTCAGCAATACGGTTGATATTTCAATAGAAATTAAATATGATATATAAAAAATCAAAAGAGATATGTTATAATTCTGTTGGAGACCTGATAAATAAATGAACAACCTACAATTTCAGAATGATGTAAACCGATTATTAGCGGTTTTGCCTGACAAAATCAGGAGTCACGTCACGTATTCGATGATGGACGATGTTATTGAGATAGTGCTGGATATAGGACGACAACCCGAGATTCGACATTCGGACGGAAAGATTGACAAACTCGACACGGGTGAGATTACGCAGGAAGATATAGATGCGGTAACTTCTAAAATCCCCGAGTTTACACACGATAACCGTTCGGGGATACCCGGAACCTTGCACCGTATCAGCGCGATACGTAACAGACAAGGTAAAGTCATAGGACTCACATGCAGAGTCGGCAGAGTAGTTACGGGAACGATTGCTTGTATCAAAGATTTTTGTTTGATGGGTAAGAGCATTTTATTTTTGGGACGTCCCGGAGTAGGTAAAACAACTAAATTGCGTGAAATATCACGTTTGCTTGCTGATGAATTAGGCAAGCGAGTTATCGTTGTTGATACCTCTAACGAAATCGCAGGTGACGGCGATATCCCGCACCCTGCAATAGGTTCGGCAAGAAGAATGCAGGTTCGCCAACCTGAATATCAAAAAGATATTATGATTGAGGCTGTCGAAAACCACACCCCTGAAGTCATCGTAGTAGATGAAATCGGGACGGAAGAAGAGGCACAGGCAGCAAGAACAATCGCGGAACGTGGTGTTATGCTTATTGCAACCGCTCACGGTAATACACTCGAAAACCTTATCAAAAACCCGACTTTATCGGATTTGGTAGGCGGTATCCAATCTGTAACATTAGGTGATGATGAGGCAAAACGCAGAGCATCACAGAAAACTGTTCTTGAACGTGAAAAACAACCGACATTTGATATAGTAATCGAAATTATCGACAGAAACACTCTTGCGGTATACAAAGACACAGCAGAGGCTGTTGACTATATCTTGAGAGGATGGCCGATAAGACCTGAGATAAGAAAAGTTGACGAAGGCGAAGACGCCAAAATCGCTAACCAGTCGGTTCCTGAACGTATATCAAATATAGAAGATAAACTGCTTGATAACAGAAAGGAAAATCCGCTCAACTTCAGCTTTTCAAGAAAAGATTATGTCGAGAACGTAAAGCCTATCAAGAAAATATATCTGTATGCGGTCTCAAGGAGTATTGTTGAAAAGGCTATTGAACGGCTTGATTTGAATGCGGAACTCACGAGAAACATAGATGATGCGGATTTGGTTATTGCACATAAAAACTTTGCAAAAGGCGGAGCAAAGATTCTCTCTACCGCAAACGAATACAGATTGCAGGTATTCTATGTAAAGACAAACTCAATGGCACAGATACAGAAAGTCTTGAAAGAGGCACTCTGTGTTGAGGATGATTACCACGATACAATCCACGGATACTATGACGACGCGGAACGTGCATTGGATGAGGCAAAAGCCGCTATAAACAAGATTCTTGCAGGAGCAAAGAATATTGAGTTAAATCCTCAAAACCAAAAAATAAGAAAACTGCAGCACGAACTTGTTGAACAGCACAACCTTGAGAGCAGTTCTGTCGGCGAAGGTAAAGACAGACACTTAAGAATTGTCGGCGGCAGTGATAATTCATAATTAAATTTATAATACAAAATTAAAAAAGCGATTCATATTATACAAATCGCCTTTTATATTATAAATTGTTTTTATGCATATCTCGTACGTAATCATATATTACCTGTTGATAAGGAACATTTTCCGTATAATAAGGTTTACTCGGTTTTACATCTGACGGGTTATATTCAAAATATTCATCAGATACGACATCTTTTTTTAAATCAAATAATTCTTTATCTCTGAAAAAATCAGGCATTTCTTCTTTTATCTTTTTTGCCTTCTTCGGGAATTTGTTAACGGAACGCACCCCGCTAAAAGAAATTGCTGAAATTGCCATTTTATACCTCCATTGTTATATTTGCTCATATAATGTGCTTGAATATAATTTTTTGTCAGGTTTGTAAAAGTTTTTTAACAATTCAACAAAAGAAAATATTCACGGCTTTTTCTTGAAACATAGAAGGCCAAAACTAAATGATTTCAATCAACAACAATATACATTTTACCTCTAACCAAATATCTAAAAAGGGGAAAGACAACAAAACCGATATTCCTGAAGGGTTCAAGGTTTATGATGAATCAAACCCTGATGAGTATTTTGATTACTTAAAAGAGGACAATTCATTCGCGGCTACGCAAAAACGAGCAGATAAAGAAGATAAAATAGCGAAACGAAATATTTTACTCGGCGCACTGGTAGCACTCGGAACAATATCCGCTCCTATTGTAGGTACTTCGTATATGGAACATCGTAATAACGAATTAAACGGAGTCCCGATGTCAGGTATATATGATTCTATGACGAAGGAAGACTCCACGATTATAGAAAATGCCAATGAACTTGCGCAGGGCGGGAAACGCAGTGACGTTTTGGAGTCACAGGAATTTATGAAACTGCTTGATTATTCAAAAATTCAAGGTTTTACAAAATCCACCCGAAAAGCAATAGAATGTATGTCGAAGAGTATGTTCTTGCCTGTTGATATGAACGCTCCCGATGCTCCGGAACAAATCCTTAAAATGGTAAAAGATGCTCAAAGCTCTATTGACCATTTGGTCGAAGTTGAGAAAAAATATCCGAATAAATCCTACAGCCAAATGTGTGCCGAATATGCAATTAATAACATTACGGACGAAGAAATTCTTGATGGAGTCGATATGTCGGAATTAGCCTATTATCAGAAGGATTTAACAATGGTCAAAGCTATGATAAATATGACAAGAGACGACATAAAACGCGATGATTTGGACGCGGTTAAAAAATATGATAAAGAAGTAAAAGATGCCCAGAGCTTTGTCGATAATATAGTCCAAAGATATAAAACAAGAGCGCGCGTAAGCGGGAACTATAACGGGGACGAAGTTTTGTCTAAGGGAGAATTATCTACATTACTTGATTATAAAGTACTAAAAGGTTTGCCTGATGAGATAAAGCTTGGAATAATTTCCAAGGCATTGAAATCATATAAGCCGATAAGTTTGAGATATGCAACCGACGATGAACAGGTTAAATTATCCGAGAAAAAAGTACAAGAGAGCAGAGATAAAGCCCAAGCAATAATGAACAAATGGGCACATAAAGCTCAAAAACAGTTCTGGCATATTTCACACCCTAATGAAATAAGGACAGGGGGAATTGAGAGAACCTCATATTAGTTTGTCGGTTCATAATATACGATGTAAGTATCTTTTGTTGAGAACTTAGCATGCCCGCCGTGGATAGGGACAAATACAAACCCTGCTACATATAATACAAGGTTACCTGCCTGATAGAGAGGATATACCCATATGGATCTGTTTGCACCTGTTTTAGAGATGTTACCGTAGAAACAGATGTTCGGGTTATCTTGTACATAGAAATTATTGATTATCACATTTGCGGGAGTTCCCATTTTATCGGAGTCGGATACTGTCTCTACTCTGCCTACAATGTTTGTGCCTTTAGGCAAGGTTATGTTATTTATTACAACATCTTTCGCCGTTTTAAACATAATACGGTCGCCCTCTAAAACGTTTTGTTTTGTTGAAAGATTTTTAACTATTTTAAGAGGAACGGCGATTTGTTTCTTTGAAAAATCGTATTTTGTCTTAGCTCTTGTGTATAATTTATCGCCTTTTTTGGCATTGTTTTTGATGAAATTATCTTCTATTGTGTTTCTTTTTTTGAGTTTCAAAATTGATACGGAACCGACTCTTGCTTTAAACTTTGAAGTTACAAGCTCATCTTCTATTGTCGGAGCTTTTCTTTCAACGTTTTTTCTGACAAATAATTTTATTGTGTGTCCCGAAGATTCTATATTATTCATAAGTTCATCCGTTATAGGCGAATTGTCACGTACATATGTAGGAAGAACTTTCGGGAAATTCTTTGATTTTACAAGTTCGTCTTCAATCGGCGGGATATTTTTATATAGCGCAATTTTGTTCTCATTTGGTTTGAGTTCCGTATCATTGCTAACCGTCTCAGCCATTACAAACAGCGGAGAAATTGCGAATATTAAAAATGTTGACAGAAGTTTTTTTATCATGGTTAATAGTCGTATTTTACTTTCTTGTTAGAGCCGGATTGAATTTTATCCTGTAGTTTTAATCTGTTTTTTCTCGATGTGAGCAAGAAGTTTTGATAATATACGTTATCCTTGTAATCATTATCAGCAAGGATAGAAGGATATTTTGTATATATATATTCATATATATGCATCATACGTCTTGTAATAAGGGTATGATTAGAGAATACATCATATCTGTATTGTTGACCTATTTTGTTCAAAATAACAATATACCCGAGCGGGTTATAACCTGCATTGACCATATAATCAACCGCAAGTTTATCAGCTTTTAAATCATATTTGTTAGGAGCTACCCAGTAATTTATGATTGATACATACCCTCTGAGTGCACCTTCATAAGTGTCCACACCGTGTGCAATTTGATGGCTTAATATACCTGCGAGCTCGTCATCGTTGTCAATGTATGGCAAGATACAAGGTTTTATCCAGACAGTTCTATTGATAGAGCTTACATCTGACCAGATATCTCTTGTGTAAACTCGGTTTATAACCATAAAACGCATTCTGTGCTCTATTCTGTTTGCGTTCAGGATATTAAACCCGACAAGGTTTACTCTTGCCTGTAATTCCGCATCTGTCTTAACATCCCACGCAAATGTCGGAATGCATAAGAGCATGGATATTATCAATGTATATATAATTTTTCTCATAACTAACTTCCCGTAATTCAATTGTACAACAAAATTTCACGTATCACAAAATTATTAATATATTTATTACATCCTGTAGCGGGTGGGGGTACATGTATAAAGATATTACAGTAAGTAGGTCGGCATTACTATGCCGACAAAAATTTATAATATCTTAAATTTGGCGGAGTAGTAAATTCGACCTACAATCTAAGATATTAAGGAACAATCACCACCATATTGATATGACCTGAATAATCAATAATATCGTTACTTTTTGAGAACAACTATTTTGGTATCACCATATAAATTAAAATTTCATCTTTACATTTCGTTACATGAAAGGCAATTAATGACAACGGATATACTTATTATATATACAAGGATAAAAACAGGGGTATATTTACATATTATAAAAGGAGAATTGATATGGCAAAAGTTTTAATCTCAATGCCGGAAAGATTTTTGAATGAAATCGACGGAGTAGCAGACAATGAAAATCGTTCAAGATCTGAACTGATTAGAGAAGCATTGAGAACCTATATCCACAGAAACAGAGTCAGAAACACGGCTTATGCTCAAAAGAATGCCGAACTACTCGACGCTCTGTTGGATTAGCGCGGATAGTTTTATCCCATAAAACTGTCTGTATAAGTAAATTTAAGATAAGCAAAAAATGCACGGTTGATGAACGACGACATCGACACGACTGCTGTTGGGGTATGTCCTCCCCAACAACATCACGTGCACCTGACTTTGATGTATTATTCAAGTCGGATTGCGTGTCAGATGATTTGCTTGAAAACAATTATAATGCCTATTATTCGGCAACATCGCCGAAAGAGCGGCTATACTTGGGAAAAGGAGAAATTATAATCAAATTTCAAAGGCTTGGATATCATGTCCAACCCTTTTTTTTGTCAAATTTTTATTCTTTCTGCTCTTTGTAAATCCCTACCCCATAGCGTTTGCAATAACGTTTTGTTTCCTTTATAACTACGCCCGACAGAGCAAATACCGCTATCAAATTAGGTACTGCAAGGAATAATGTTACACCGTCGGAGAGGTTTATAATACTTTGGAAGTTCATTGCGGAACCTGCAATAATACAGATACAATAAATGATTTGGAAAATTCTTGTTTTGTTTACGCCCTCTCCAAAGAGGAATGTCCAAGCTTTTACACCGTAGTATGAACCGCATAACATTGTGGACAATACAAAACAAAATACCATAATTGTGAGTAATATCGGGAACCACGGACAGATTGTGCCGAAGGCTTTTGAGGTGAGTTCAATCCCTGCGAGCCCCGAGACAGTGAGATATTGTTTAGATACAACTATAACAAAACAGGTTGCGGAGCTGACAACAACAGTATCGACGAACGGTTGAATCATTGCGATAAAAGCCTGTGCGACAGGTTTGTTTGTATTGACAGCGGAAAAGGCGATAGAGGCAGTCCCGAGTCCCGCTTCGTTTGCAAACATTGCACGTCTGAAACCCCAGAGCATGCACGCGAAGGCTCCGCCCTGTATAGCGCTCGGTTTGAAGGCTTCTTTTATTATTAGCTCTATCGTATGCGGAACAGCCGATATATTCATAAGACAAACGATAAAAGCACTTAATATATACAGTGAGCACATAACGGGTGTTACCTTTGAAGTGAATTTACCGATTGCTTTTATTCCGCCGATTATTGTAAACCAAGTTATAACGGCTACTATACAGCCTATAATCCAGCCGTTGTTATAAAATATTCCGTTTGCTCCGCCCGTTATTTCGGTTATTTGTGAAGTCATGGCATTAATCTGGAACAGATTCCATCCGCCAATCATTGCAAATACACAGCATACAGCATATGTTTTGGCGAGGAACGGAGCGAAGTTTTCCATATGTTTTACTCTGCTGAGCCCGTTCATTATGTAATACATAGGGCCTCCCGAGACCGTGCCGTCAGGGTTTGCCTGTCTGAATTTTATCCCGAGAAGAACTTCAGAATATTTTAGAGCCATGGAAAACAACCCCGCCACGATTATCCAGAATATTACCCCCGGTCCGCCGATTGATACGGCAGCCGCCGAGCCTGCAATATTCCCTATCCCTGCGGAGGCGGAAATAGTTGCACTCAAAGCTTGGAAAGATGAAACTTCCCCTTTTTTCTTACGTTCAAACCCGTTTGATTTATGTTCAAAATTCTTGGTTATAAGCTCTATTGCGTGTTTAAAACCCCATAACCCGATAAACTTTGTTCTCAGAGTAAAAAATATAGCTGCAAACATTAGGAGTGCAACAATAAATTCCACCTTAACCCCGCCTATGGTAACGGAGGAGAAAATCACACCCGAGACCTTATCGGCAACAGGTGACAATAGATTATCAATGTATAAATCAATATTCATAACTCTATCCTAATATAAGCACGCCTCTCATGCAAAAAAACTGTTCACAATTAGAAAAATAAAGTAAACACAATTTTATAAAACGATATTTTTATAAATATTTACCCCTTTACCTTTTGGTGCAAAATATCGTACTTTATTTATTTTTGTCGGATTGGTGTCTTGAAATTCGTTTGTGCTCGTGACGGTCATTCATATTGATATCGCAAGTATTCATTCGGTCACTCGCTTACCGGTCGTTACCGTCCCGAATTTCGCAAATCCGACCTACTTACTATCAAAGTTAAAAGTTCAAAGTTAATAACTCTGCACTTTTAACTTTGCACTTTGCACTAACTTAGTATTTATAATTATGCATTATGAATTACATTTACCCCACCCCCATCTTCCATTATTTTCAGAAATATGCTAATATTACTATATTAGAGTTAGAAAAAAGAGGTCATTATCATATGCGTGAGCTTATAAAAAAAGATCAGTTGGTTACAATAATTCCGCATGATTTCAAGGATACAAATAAAGGTAAGGTAACGGATGTTTCAATGGAAGGTTTCAAGATGAAATTGAAATACATTCCGAGAGGTTTGTTGAAACAAAACATCTGTGATTTTTATTCGCTTACCGATAACGGGTATTTGTATTTTGAATCTTATATACAAGATATCAAGGGTAATTTAATCACAATTGCAAATCCTAAGAAACACAGGTTCTTACAGAGACGTAAATTTACCCGTATTAAGTTCTTGGAGGATTTGGAACTTGTTTGCGATAACGTTGTACACCATGTTCAAACACTTGACTTGTCCGCAGGCGGTATGAAGTTAAAGACTAAAGAAAATGTTGATATAGAAAAAACTTATAATGTATGTATCAGATTAAACGATGAGATAGAAGTACATTGTAAATATCAACTTATTCGTGTCGAAAAGAATAATGAAGGATATTACATAATCTCAGGACAATTCACGAATTTGAGTAACGTTGATAAGATGTCACTTGTTCAGTTCTGTATGAAGAAGAGCATGGAAACAGCTAATAAATAGGGGTAAATAAGGATACTAAGATACTAAGGCACTAGGGCACTAAGTGAGTGTAAAGTGCAAAGTTAAAAGTGCAGAGTTATTAACTTTAGACTTTGAACTTATAACTTTTAACTTGAAAAGTAAGTAGGTCGGATTTACTAATCCGACAAAAATAAAAAAAGTGCGGTGTTTCGCATCAAAACAAAGATTACAGAATAATGTTTAGAACACTATTTAGAAAAAAACAACATAAATTATTATTTACGACGCCATCTCACTCGCAAAAATTTTGCATAGTGAATAAGTTTAGGCATTGGTATCAATATGATATATCCGAAACTGATACGCACAATCCGCAAGCCGCACTTGATGAAGCTCAAAAAAAGGCGACAGAAATATACGGAACAAAACAGACCTTGTTTTTGACCAACGGTTCTACCTCCGGGATTATCACAGGTGTTTTTGCATGCGTAAATCGTGAAGATAAGGTGTTAATATGGAGAAATGCGCACAGATGTCATAAAAACGCGGTTGAGCTTGCGGGAGCGTTTCCAGTATATTATGACTTGCCGACTGATACCGAATGGGGTATTCCTCACAAAACCACCGCTAAAATTTTGGAACCGTATTTTGAGAATGAAACCATAAAAGCAGTAATAGTGACATCTCCGAGTTATTACGGAATTGTATCCGATATAAAAGAGATTAAAAAATTATGTGAAAAATACGGAGCTTATCTTATTGTTGATGAGGCTCACGGAGCTTTGTATCCGTTCTCGGACAGATTGCCCGACTCTGCCGTAAATGTTGCCGATATCACGGTACAATCTTTGCATAAAACCGCGGGAGGATTGAATCCGACGGCACTTTTGCACTCAAATCTTGATAAGAATATACAAAAATATTTTGATAAAATAAACACGACTTCTCCTTCATATCCAATGTTAGCGTCAATAGAGGCTAATATTAGTTATTTAAACTCTCAAAGAGGAAAGAAAAATATTGATAAACTGATAGATAATATCGGAAAATTAAAAGAAAATTGTCCGAATATAGATTTTGACGGAGATGATATAACCAAAATATTGATAAAAAAAGAAGGACTTTCGGGGTATAAACTTTCGGAGATATTATTTGATAAATATGATATTGAAGATGAGATAACAAATGAAGTATCGACCATGCTATTGTGCGGAATAGGAACAACAACTAAAAAACTGGAAAAATTACAAAAAGTTCTTAAAAAATTATAGTGATTGAATCATGCCAAAACCATGTCACAGCATGGTTTTCGGAATTGTAACGAATTGTAAAGATGGGATTTAAAATAGTCAATTTATAAAAACAAAATCACTTTATATAAATACGGGGATTAAGAATAAGATTATATATTTATAACTAAAGAATAGTCAATTAACTTAAAAATTTATTCTAAAAGTTATAGGTTACCGTGAAGCCGTCTGACGGCTAAATTTAATGCGACTAAAAAGGGGAATTAGGAGAAAATAACATGGTATCACCGGTAGGAAATCAACAAGCGACTTACAATTATACAAAACAATTATTGAAACAAAATAATCCGACATTTGGAGACGGATATTGGATAAACACCGTACATGTTAACCCAATGAACTATACACAAAGTCAAACAACAGCCCCTGTACAACAAGCAACAGTAACAAATTCAGATTGTACTGACGGAAAAGATGACGGTTCAATCGGATTTTTCTCAGCAGTTGGTCACGCATTAAAAGGCGGTGTAAAATTCTTCACAGGAATGTTTACGGATGAACAAGGAAACTTCAGCCTAGGGCAAACATTGAAGACATTAGCAATTGGCGGAGCAATCGCAGCAGCAACATGCATTCCTGTAGTCGGACCTCTTGTATTACCTGCATTATGCACAATAGGAGTAGTTCAAGGCGGTACAAAAGTATTATCCGGTATATCAACAGCAATGAATGCAAAAACGGATGCAGAAGCAAAAGCAGCTTGGGAAGAAATCGGAAACGGAGCAACCGAAGGAATCGTATCTTACACAGGATACAAAGCAACAGGCGGATGGAAATCAGCAATAAGCAAATCAAAAGCACAATATGCAGAACAAGCTACAAAATTCGGAAAATTGACAACAGAAGGTCAAAAATACTATGACGAAACTGCAGCTAAATTAAATCAAAAAACAGAACTTTCTTCAGAACAAATCGATAAGAACTTAGGTTTGGATAATAATACCGAATTAAATCAGTTAAATGAATACTACAGAAATCTTGAAAAACAAACAAAGGTACAAACAAAAGCAGAAAAGACATTAGCAAAGAATAAAGCAAAAGAACCTCAAGTAAGAAAATCAAATCCGTTAGCTGAAGAAGCAAGAAGAAATTCAGTAAACGAATTGGCAGACAAAGTAAACAGAGGTGAAAGCACAGCACATACAAATGCAGAAATCAGACAAACAGTTGACAACATTGATACAAGCAGATTAAACGGAAATAACAGAGCAATGGTTGAAAGAGCAGCAAAGGATGTACCAACCGAAGCACAACAAAGAGCATACGACAGACAAATGGAATACAGACCTGCAACAGAAGCTCAAAGAAAAGCATTCGAAGATAAAGGCGGAAAATTCGTAGAACAGGAAACAGGCAACGCAACTCAATCATTAAGCGAAGTAAATGTTAAATCATCAAATCCTGAAGTAAAAACACTAAACGATGTAAAAGCACAAATCGAAACAACAGGAAAAATCCCAGACGGACAATACTTGGTAGAAATGAGAAATGGTGAAACCGGAATCTACAATGTAAAAGACGGAAATATTGAAATCGTAGACAAAGCAGGAACAGAATTTACAGGCAAAAATATCGCAAGAAAAGAAGCCACTCACAAAGCAGAAGTTGAACAACAAATCAGAAACGGAAATTTCGTAGCAGCATAATCAAAGAATAATCAAAGAAAGTTAAATATCAAAGAAGTAATAAAGAGGTTGACCGAAAAGTCAACCTCTTATTGTATTGAAGCAAAAGGCGCTTTATTGTAAAGAAATATTAAGATGCATGAAGATAAAAAGGCAATTCATGAAAAAAAAAATACTTTATATATGCACGGGGATTAAAAATACAAAGATGGTTTATATACCATATGATTTGTAAGAACTTTAGGTAATAAGTTATATCGAAAGTGCTTATAAAGAGCCGTTATTCAACGGTTAATTTGTATTGAAAAAATTAAGAGACAAGGGGAATTAAAATGACATCAGTTTCATCAGTTGGAAATCAAGACTATTATTATTATAACAATCCAAAAGAATTAATTAAAAGAAGTAATCCTTCTTTTGACGGTTATTGGTTAAATGCAGTAAAAGTTAATAATACATTGACTCCGGGAAGTATAATGGCAGGTCAGGCAGCAAACGGAGCACAAGGTACCAACGGAATAAACGGTTTACAAACAGGTGTTGTTGCGAATCCTCAACAAATACAGGGTAGTACAACAGCTGACGGAAAAGATGACGGGAGTATCGGATTTTTTGGTGCTGTAAAAAACTTTGCAAAAGGTGTCGGTAAATTCTTTATCAGTCCGTTCACGGATGAACAAGGACACTTCAGTTTAAGTAAAACCCTTAAATCAGCAGCAATTGCAGGATTGTTTATCGCCGGTAACGCACTGACAGGCGGTGCTCTGACACCGATATTATTAACAGTCGGCGGTGCAGCCGGTGCCTTTGGAATGGCAAAAGCAGGTTATAATATAGCAACGGCAAAAACAGATGCCGAAGCCGAAGCAGCATGGCAGTCTATGGGTTCAAGTACGGCAACTGTTGCAACAGCGGTTGTTGGTGCAAAATCATATGCTAAAGGGCAAGTTATAAAACAAGGACAAGCTCCAACAGAAGCCTCCGAAGCATATAGCGGACCTACTGGAACATTAAAAGCGATGAAAGATACCGCAGTTGATGCAGGTCAAAACGTAAAAGCAGGTTATAAATTTACAAAAGGCAAACTCGCTGACGGATATCATGCAATCAAAACCTCATATAAAAACGGTACTTTGAAATCTGATGCAAAAGCAATCTATAATAATGTAAAAACTACCGCTAAAGATGCATATGATATGGCGAAAGAAGTAAAAACCGCAAATAAAGAGGCTTGGGCAAGAATGTCAAAGGAACAGAAAAAAGAAGCTATCAATAATATCAAAAAGGCAATGATTAACACAGCGAAAAGTAAAATCGGTTCAACTCCGAAGGAAGTTCTTACAACAGCTAAAAAAGCAGCAACAGCTCCTATAACAATCGGTATCAATACAAATCTCGGCAGACAAACTATTCAGCCTGATTTTGAATCTCAATTAACTCCTGAACAAAGAGCAATCTTCGACAAGTTATCAGATGAACAAAAAGAACAATTGATAAAGGCAGCATATCAACAAGCAGCATAATGACAAAAGAATAATCAAAGAAGTTAAAATATCAAAGAAGTTAAGAATATCAAGGAAGTCAAGAATATCAAAGAAACAAAGAATATCAAAGAAAGTTAGAAAATCAAAGAAGTAAATATACAAGCTCCGAGCATAATCGGAGCTTTTTATTTTGTTTATTTATCTATAGTACTTCTGCCAAAACTTTATCTGTCTTGAACTTTTTATCAGAATGGCTTGAAATATATTCTTTCAAAAAGTTGAAACATACTATACATACTTTTTCAGTAGCTTTTTTGTCGTAGTCGCTTACGTAATCAAAATCATATTGCAAAAGTGCCGTAAGGAAATCACGTATTTTGTAATGCAGTTTTAGAGGAATATGGTTTGTTTCGTTACATTCCTCGCAAAAAACGCCGCCTCTGTCTTTAGAGAAATACATGTATTCGTTCAAAATTCTTCTTCCACATTTCAGGCATGTATCAAATTCGGGACAAATCCCCGCTATTAACATCATTTTAAGTTGGAATTTGATAACTGAAATAAGAATATCTTTTTTGTTATCGGAATCGGAGATTTTTTCCAACGCTTTATACAACAAATCATAGGTTTCCGCTGACGCCGGATCTTCTTCTACTCCGAAGTTCGCCACAATCTCTGATATATAAGAAGAGCACATAAGTTTGAGCATGTCTTCTCTAATCTTATAAAACGAGTTAATTGTTTGTGCCTGACATATTGTATCAAGGTTTCTTCCTCTGAAGAATTGTATCGTATTTGCGATGAGACTGTCCATGCGCGCGCCGAGTTTACTTTTCGGGCGTTTTACACCTTTGGCAACAGAGCGGATTATGCCCTTGTCTTTGGAATACATGACTATTATTTTATCAGCATCGCTTAAATCATACGAGCGCAGATTTATTGCGTCGGTTGTGTAGTTCTTTTCCATCAAATCTCCTGTTTTCATTATACATGCAAATCTTTTTTAATACTAATATTAAGTTTTGTAACAAAATAAACAAGTTGTGAAATTCAATACTTTATATATACTTTATATATATGTAAGCAATGAGCAAACAATAAATAAACAAGAGGCGAGAGAGTAAAATGTCAGTAGTTAATACATACGACATAAATGCAAAAGCAAATGAGATTTCTGAAGAGTTAAAAAAACTTGACAGTACAGATGACAAATCCGAGCTATTGTTCGAAGAGATGAAAATAATGGCATTCAACAATATGCAAAGATTTAACTTAGGTTTATACAAAAAACAATAACTTAACTTAACTCAACTTAATTCCCACTAACTTAGTTTAGCGTCTGATTTTATCAGTCGCTTTTTTTTGCTTAAAAATATAAAAATTTTATAAGATTTATAGGTACATTTTAATAATGCATTACTAATTGCGAATTATTTACCCGCCACTTTGTAACAAATTTTTAATATTCATTTATTTCATGGGTTGAAAAATCTAAAAAATAGGTCATAATGATAGTAGAGAAGTTCAAATTATATTTTTAAATTTACCTGACTGAATAATAACAATTATATTAATAATTGAGGATAATAAGATTTAAGATTTACACATTTTTACGATTTGGGATATAAATTCAAACACATCAAGCACATAACAAACAAACATATACACAGGCAAACATAAGTTTGCTGCACGCATCTTGCAAAAGGTGCGTGTATTTTTATCTGTTTTTTTAAATTGCACATCCGTTTATGATTTGGTAAAATTATAATATGGATAAAGTTTTGGAAACATTAAAAGAAATCGGGTTTAATACCTATGAGGCAAAGGTTTATGTGGCTTTGCTCAAAAAATATCCCGCAACGGGGTATGAAGTAAGCAAACTCGCGGGCATTCCGCAATCAAGGACGTATGACACTCTGAAAGCTCTTACTGATAAACAAATTGTCACTGCATCGGCTGACAAACCGGTAACCTACACCCCTATTAAACCGACTGAATTAACCAAAAGTTATAAACGCAGAATGACCGCCAATATAGAATATTTGGAAAAGAAACTGCCGACGGTGAAAGATGTTCCGCTGGAGCCTTTGCTTGCGCTAAATGATACAAGCAAAACACTCGCTAAAGTAATTGAATTGATTAGAATAGCAAAAAAAGAAATCTATCTCGAGATTTGGTCGCAGGATTACAAACAAATAGAAAAAGAACTCCTGAACGCATACAACAGAAATGTTGAAATCAGAATGGTCGGATATGACAACCTGCAGAGTAATTTCGGGTTGGTTTACGTTCACCCGTTCACAAAAAAATTAGAAACATATTTTAAAGGCAGAGTCCTTATTCTTACAGCGGATAACAATTATACACTTTATGCCAAAATCCCGAGTGACGGAGAAGAAAAAACCACGGGGATTTGGACTCAAAACAAAGATATAGCGTATTTGGTAAAAGAACTAATAGTACATGATATGTTATTATTGGATGTTCAATATAATATGGCGGAAGAGTTAATCTACAAATACGGTAAAGGATTTAAGAGACTGTACGACAAAGTCGTAAGTCCGGAAAGTATTTACAGAAACTAGAATGAAAAGATTACCTGATTATTTAAAACGACCGATTATCAATACCGATAAAACAAAAACAGTCAGACATATACTGAAAAACAAACATTTAAACACCGTATGCGAAGGCGCGAGATGTCCTAACAAAAACGAGTGCTACCAACATAATACGGCAACATTTATGATTATGGGAAATATTTGCACCAGAAATTGCAAATATTGTAACATCTCAACCGCAACACCGGAACCGTTAGACAAGGATGAGCCGAGACATATTGCGGAAGCGATAAAAGAGCTGGGGCTTGATTATGCTGTCATAACCTCCGTCACAAGAGATGATATTCCTGACGGCGGTGCGAATCACTTTGCACAATGCATAAAAGAGATAAGAGCTTTGTCTCCTGATACAAAGATTGAAATTCTTACTCCTGATTTTAGAGGCGGGAAAGACAGCGAAGGTAAAAGAATTTACAACGAGGACGCTTTAAAAACAATAATTGAGTCTCATCCCGATGTGTTTAACCATAATATAGAAACTGTAAGAGCCGTCTACAAAACAGCAAGACCATTGGGTGATTATGATTTGTCATTATCGGTTTTGAAATATATAAAAGATAACAGTGATATTCCGACAAAATCAGGTCTGATGATAGGGCTCGGCGAAACCGTGAAACAAATACTTGAAACATTTGAAGATTTGAGAAACGTCGGATGCGACATTCTGACAGTCGGACAGTATATTCAGCCGTCCAAACAACATTTGGAAGTAAGCAAATATTACAAATTAGAAGAATACGACTATTTGAGAGAAAAAGCAAAAGAGTTTGGGTTTAAATCTTATCAGATAGCACCGCTCGTCAGAAGTTCTTACCACGCAAAACTTGTGGCAGAAGGGGTGTAAGACGTATGAAGAAAATATTATTAATTATCACGGTTCTTTGTCTTTCGCTGATTCCTTCCGTTTCGTTTGCGGATGAAAATTACATGCTCAAAGAATACATCCAACAAGGGCATATTTACACTCAATTGAACAGACCAAATAAAGCAATAGAGTGTTATACAAAGGCATTACAAATAGATCCTAAACGTAGTGAAATATACCTTTATCGCGGTATGGAAAAATTTGACCTCGGAGACTACAAAGGTGCCGATAAAGATTTTGCCTCCGCAATTGCCGTTAACCCTAAAAACGCCGCATCATACTATATGAGAGGCACATCACTCACGGCACTGGGTAAATACAAAGAGGCGTTGAATGCTTACAATACAACAATAAAGCTAAACTCAAACGTAATAGATACATACTTAAAGCGCGGACAAATTAAAATAATCTTAGGTGATTATTATGGAGCGGTAAAAGATTTTACCAATGTTATAAATGTTACTCCAAACTTTGAAAGTTATGCCTACAGAGCGAAAGCAAGGTATAATTTGAACGATTATAAAGGCGCAATTGATGATTACACAGAGGCAATCTCATACAGCCTCGGAGATTATAACAGCTACTATAACAGAGGCTTGGCGGAGATGAAGCTGCAAGATTATTCCAAGGCTGTCAGAGACTTCGGGCGCGCAATAAGTTATGATAAAACAAGTGCCGATGCCTACTATTTCCGCGGACTCTCTCAAGGGAGCCTTTCAAAATACAAAAAAGCAGTGAAAGACTTAGAAAAAGCCAAAACACTGTATTACAAAAAAGGCGATACAGCAAATTACCAAAAAACGGTAAAATTCTTGGATAAATTACAAAACAAAAAATAGTAATTTTTTAGTCTATATCGGTATAGAAATTATGTTCTTTTTTCAATAACCCAATTTTTTCACCGATTTTTTTATAGATATCAGAGAAAAATTCTTTTATGAGATTAGTTTTCTTTAAAGTACCTCTTTGTTTCATTCGCTCTGTCGTGTCTTTTAAAGAAGTACGAGTCATTTCAGAGTATGAAAGCCCCGTAACATTTTCCGCATGTTTTATCGTGTCTTGTGAAAGACGAAACTTCATCCCGAAATTTTGATTGTTACTTATTCTTTGTATTTGCATAGTGCACTCTCTCTTAAATCTTTTTTCTTATTATATCAAATAAATTATATTAATATGATAAGAAAATATTTTTTTCATTATTTCCGTCTGATTTGAAAATATTTTGTCTTTCATCGCTGTCTTTTTGGATGGAATCATTTTTCTTTGCGTTTATTATTTCTTGATTTTTAATATCAACAACTACTTTTGAGCCGTCTTTTTTGTATAAAACAATATCGGGAGTTTTGTCTTTGTTGTAGTCTGTGACAGAAAAAGTATCTTGTTTTATACTGTCGGATTGAGAAATCTTATCCAATTTGTCATAAAAAGTCTCGGTATCAATATTTTTGCTATTAACTGTATATGAACCGTAAATAGTAGCTGCCCCTGCTATACCTACTATAGCATTACGTACAATATTTGTAGTTTTATTATCATTATTTTTAGTTTTTATTTCTTTATCAGAATGATTTTTTACGTGTCCAAAATTTACACGATTATATCCCATTGATATTGCGTTGATGTTCATAACGTTTACTCTTTTATATTGTCACTACAGCTATATAACACCCGTAAAAATAATTTTTGCTGTTTTTATTTTTTTATGAAAAAATACCTTTCATTAGAAAAAGTGTGTAAAAAATTAAAGACCATTTGCAAAACGGGAAATTTTAGGTTATTATATGAAAGTCAGATTAAATATCTGTAAAACATTGATAATTGAATACGTTATAAAATAATTTTGTTGGGCTAGAAAGCCCAACCTACATATTTTTATAAATAACGATAAATTTACGAATGTCGGCGTGGCACTCTGCCGCAGGAAAATAATTAAGTATTATTTTCCGAGAGGACTACCCTTGAGGTAGTTTCCGCCACAAAGACGAAGGGTAATTTGACAAATAAATAACAAAAGAGTACGAATGTCGGCGTGGCGGAATTGGTATACGTGCACGTTTGAGGGGCGTGTGGAGTAAAATCCTTACGGGTTCAAGTCCCGTCGTCGACATTATTTTAAAAGAGCCGCATAATACGGCTCTTTTTTATTGTATGTCAGATAACACCTGACATAATATTTACCCCTTTACTTTTATTCTACTTCTATCAAGATATCATGAATCTTGCAGTTAAAAAATTTTGCTATTTTCTCAAGCGTATCTAATTGATAGTTATAATGTTTGCCACTAAAGAGTTGACTAACTGTCTTTTTACTCAGACCAGTTGCATTTATTATATCTTCTTGGGTATATTTCTTTTTCCACTTTACATTATACAAATTAACAATATACATAATAAAAGTATATAATTTTATAATTTAAGTTGAAAATTACCCTATTATAATATACAATTTAGTATATTATAAGTTTCAAAATTTAACATTTATTAATACAATAATTAACTATGGATTCAGATATGAACAAAGATAACAACATTTTATATTTTCGTCAAAAACCTGAGAATGCAGAGGACAATCTAAAAAAGCATTTTAAACTTGATAAAACACAGGCTCAAAATTTGAGTATTATTTTATCGGAATGCATTCGTAACAACGATTTTAGTATTCTTTATGATTATTTGATTTCAGAAATTACGTCAAGGGGAAGTTTTACCGATTTTTGTGCGAATATAAAGACAAATCCGAGAGTTGTCAGAAAATTCTTTCAATCACACAACACACCTGATATCGTATTTTTATCAAAAGTTTTAAACGGATTAGGGTTTAATTTAACAATTAAAACAAAATTAGTTTAATATTTATGCAAAGCGTTGCCTGACCTACATATATTATTCACTTTGTTGTAAAATAATAAACATAAAATACCAAAACAAAGGAACAATATGGCAAAGATTAAAATAATATTTTTCGGAACACCTGATATCGGGCTGAAATCATTAGATTATTTATATAATTCGGATAAAATCGAGGTTCAGGCGGTTGTGACACAACCTGACAGACCTGCAGGCAGAGGCAAACACCTAAAAGCCTCTCCTATCAAGGAATATGCAATATCTAAAAATATTCCTGTTTATCAGCCTAAATCGATAAGGAAAGAACCCGAAATCATTGAAGCTCTCAAAAAATATGAGCCTGATTTCTTTATAACGTTTGCTTTCGGGCAAATCCTGTCACAAGAGGTTTTGGATATTCCGAAGTTTGAGACAATAAACCTTCACGCCTCACTGCTACCTAAATACAGAGGTGCAAACCCGATACAGAGATGTATCATTAACGGTGACACGGAAACAGGTATTTGCACAATGATTACGGAATTGGGACTTGATTGCGGAGATATTTGTATGCAGGAGAAAATCTCAATTCCCGACAATATGAACTGTGAGGACTTATGGCTCAAGATATCCGAAGATTCACCCGAACTTTTGGAACAAACAATAATCGGACTTTATAACGGAACTCTAAAGCCATGCCCGCAATGCGAAGACGGAGTCTGTATCGCAAACAAACTCAAAAAAGAAGAAACAAAGATTGACTGGAATAACACTGCCAAAGATATTCATAACCTCGTAAGAGGAGTCTACAAGTTACCGAGCGCTTATTTTACCTATAATGATAAAATAATAAAAGTGCTTGAAACCAAGGTTGAAAACGATACCGCGACAGGTAAAGCAGGAGAAATAGTCAAAAAAGACAAAAACGGCGTCGTTTTCCAAACAGGTAAAGGTCAACTGAGACTGATAAAAGTAAAACCCGAGGGCAAAAAAGAAATGCTCGCAAGAGATTGGGCAAACGGGATAAAGGGGTAAATTATTAAGATACTAAGGCACTAGGGCACTAAGTGAGTGCAAAGTGCAAAGTTAAAAGTGCATAGTTATTAACTTAAAACTTTGAATTTAAATAGAAAGTAGGGTGCGGTCACTACCGTACCAACGTAAACCGTAAAAAAGGAAAAAACATGATAACAAAAGGCATACGAGGGGCAATAACCGTTGAAGAAAACACAAAAGAGGCTGTTAAAACAGCTACGATAGAACTTTTGGAAGAAATGGTCAAAGAAAATAATATAGATAAAAACTTTATTTCACACGTTATTTTCACTCTGACTTCTGATTTGAACGCTGAATTTCCCGCAAAATTTGCTCGTCTGAACTTCGGTTGGGATAAGGTTGCCATGATGTGTTATCACGAACTTGATGTTCCAAACTCACTGAAAAAATGTTTGAGAGTGCTCATCGTCCTAAACTGTGAAGATAACTTTAAACCGAAATTTGTATACCTAAAAGGTGCCGAAAAACTAAGAAAATAGCATTCTTTTATGATTGTCTTTATATAAGAACGAAAATGTCATGCTGTTTAATCTCTGTCCTGAACTTGTTTCAGGATTATTTCAGCATCTTTAACCTTTAGTTTTAGATTCTGAAACAAGTTCAGGACAATGGTTATTTCAGGATGACACCTCATTAATCCCAAAACAAATTTAAGATAATGGTTAACTTATGAAAATAAACACTACAGTTTACATCTTATAGCCTGTTTGAGTTCTCTTATTCTCTCTTTTACTTCTGCGTTTCTGTCCAAAGCCTCAACCACTTTTTCATAAGAATAAAGTATTGTTGAGTGTTTTTTGTTCAAGTATTTCGCAATATCTTCATAGCTCATCTTGGTCATTTCACGTGCAAGATATATTGTATATTTTCTGGCATCCGAAATACTCTGTACACGAGAGGTACTCTTTAGATTATCGACAGTCAAATCATAAGCCTCGGCTACAGTTTCAGCTATTTTATCGATTGTAATTTTCTTCATCTCTGTTTCGGTTTTTAAAACTTTTTGAGTAAAGTTTAAATTAATATCCGCACCCTCAATATCCGCAAACGCAGTTACCTTGTTGAACGCACCCTCCAACTCACGAACATTTCCGTAAAAATGCAGAGCTATATATTTATTTACGTCATCATCTATACTTAGTCTTAATTCATTTGCCCAAGTATTCAAAATTTTCATCCTTGTATCCATTGAAGGTGGTTTTATATCTACAACAATCCCCATTTCAAAACGCGTTCTTAACCTGTCAGGCAAAGTCGGAATATCCTTCGGAAGTCTGTCAGAGGTTATAACTATTTGTTTATTTAATTGTTGCAGATTATCAAATATATAGAACAATTCCTCCATACATTTCTTCTTGGATTCAATGAATTGAATATCATCAATAAGTAATACATCAACATGTTTAAATTTTTGACGGAAATTAATCATTGATGCCGTTTTGTCTTTTTCTCTCAAACCGTTTATATACTGGTTTACAAAATCTTGTGTTTTTATATACTTAACCTTTTTCTTAGGGATATTAAACAATATATAATGCCCGATAGCCTGCATAAGGTGAGTTTTACCGAGCCCCGAACCGCCGTATATAAACAACGGATTATATTTTTCGGCAGGATGTTTTGCAACAATCTGTGCAACGGAATATGCCATTTTGTTATTTTCACCGACAACAAAATTCTCAAATTTGTATTTTAAGTTCAAATTAGTGCCTGATCTCATTTGAGACATATTTTCTATAGATTTTTCCATAGATTTTTGCTGTTGTGCCTGTTTTCTTTCCGGGTGAATATCTGCTTCTATTTTATCTTTGTATTTTTGATATTTTGCCTCCAAAAGTTCTCTGTCGTGTTTAATTTTTTCTGCAGCTTTCTTATCGAAAATTATCTCAAAATCTATTTCAGAGCCCAAAACATGCGCCAGAGCATCTTTTATCTGTTTAAGGTGATTTTTTCTGATTATATCAACAGCCATGGAAAGCCCTGTCACAACAGTGAACATAGCGTTTGTAATTCCTGCTGGTTCACACGAATTTATCCAAGCATAAGACGATGCCGGAATAGTTTTTTCCAACTCTTCTTTTGCCTCATCCCAAATTCTTTGCTCTGTTAATATTCTTATTGCCATACTATTAATTCTAATACAACCATGTATCGGCATGGATATAAACATGCTCAAATTGAAATAAGAATTTACAATATTTAATTTTGTAAAGGGGGTAGTGGTAGGGGTAAATAATTAAAGATACTAAGATACTAGGGCACTAAGGCAGTAAGAAAATATTATATTTCTTATAATTTATATTATGAGAGGGGTAATATATCCCCCTCACTCGCATCTGTAACTAATAAAATTGCAACAGCTGCGGTCTCTCCCACAGGTGGGGGCGAGACTTCTGCTTTGGCTACTGCCAAAGCAAAACCGTTGCTTTTGCAACGGTTGAAACCCTCGCCCCTTTGTGGGAGAGGGTGCCGAAGGCGGGTGAGGTGTGTAATGGCGGATTATAAATATATTTACCTCTTCTCATAATATAAATTTTAAGAACGTATTTTACTTGACTCCATGACTTTTTTTGCATAAAAATTTATATATTATTGTAAAAATGTTTTCGACATTTATTGTCGAAAACGTGTAGAAAACTAAATAATTTTCTACATGTTTTTTTCTTTTTTGTTCAAAAATATAAAAATAATTTTTGTTTTTAACCTATTTTCTAAATTATTAGAAAATATTATTATAATAATGAACATTATTTTCTACATGCCATGCCCTTTGTTATGACTGAACTTTAAAAAGTTTTCTACAATTATTGAAAGCTTATGATGAAGATGATTATTTTATAAAATTAAATTAATTAATTTATTAATCATATATAATAAAATAGAAAATTTTTAAAATTATAAAAGTTTACAAAAGATTTTCAAATAGTGGTTTTTAGGGTAAAATATTCATATAAACTAACATTGGGGGATTTTAATAATGGAAACTACTGAAATGGAATTAACCGAAAATAAAACAGAAGAACAAACAACTGAAACTGTTGCCGAAACTGCGGAAGAAGTTACAACAGAACCTGTCGCTGAAAGTTCTTCATCATCAATGCCTGAAGGCGATTTAGCTTTTACGGCAGAAAAAGAAATTTTACTGAACGGACTTAAAATAGTTGAAAGAGCAACTGTTCAAAAAGGGTTGCAACCTGTACTTTCAAACATTTTGTTTGAAGCCGTTGATAAAAACAGAATAAACCTTTATTCTACAAACTTTGATTTATCAATCATAACCTCAATTGAGGCTCAAGTTTCAACCATGGGTAAGATTACATTGCCTGCAAGAAAATTGATTGATATTATATCAAGATTGAACGACGGAATTATCAATTTCGAATTGAACAATACCACAATGGTTATCACAAGCGGTAAAACAAAATTTGAAATCCTCGGTATTGCAGCATCAGAGTTTCCTAAAATTGAGATGTTATCAGACGAAGATAACGAAGTTGAGATTGATTTGAAACCGTTAATCGTAGGTATTAAAGAGGCAGGCTTTGCAGCAGCATCTTACGAATCTAACAATAACCTTTTGTCAGGCGTTGTTTGCGATATAAATAAGAATATCTTGGAAATAGCATCAACAGACGGTAACAGACTTGCAAGAGCAAGAAAAATTATCTCTAACAAAGAAGATAAAGCCGTCAAATTGATTGTTCCTGCAAGAGTTCTCCAAGAGTTCTTAAAGATTAGCTACTATATAGATGAAGATACTATCAAAATCTACAGCAAGAACAGCAAGATGATGATTAAATCAGATAATATAATAATGATTTCATCAGTCATGAACGGTCAGTATCCTCAATATAACCAATTAATTCCGCAAAGCTTCCCTAAACAAGCTAAGGTAAATGTTCAAAAGATGATATCTGCTCTTGAGAGAGTATTAACAATGGTTGACGAGAAGAAAAACAGTGTTAAGTTTAAATTCTCAGGCAACACATTGAGCCTTATGGCTGATACTCCGGAGGAAGGTAATTCAGAGGATGAAATTGATATTCTCTACAGCGGAGAAGATATCCTAATCGCATTCAACTATAAATATCTTCTTGATTGCTTTAAGAGTATGGATGCGGAAGATATGATTATCTGTATGAATACAAACCTTTCCGCAACGGTTATCAAACCTGATAACGAAGAAGATTTCATTTATCTTGTTATGCCTATCCAGATTAGATAGTGGTAGGGGTAAATGTATAATTTAGTGCAAAGTTAAAAGTGCATAGTTATTAACTTCAAACTTTGAACTTACAACTTATAACTTGAAAAGTAGGGTACGATGTTTCGCACCTTTCTTGTTTTTGTGTATCTGAAAAAAAGATTCTTCGTACCTGCTTGATATGTACTCAGAATGACAGTTGCGCAGAGGTATTCTGTGTCTCAAGTTTTGAAAATTGCATGTTAATTGTCATCCTGAGCAATTTATAGTATTGTCAAGAATAAACCGTACAAATGGCAGCGAAGGATCTCATTAATTTCTTTGTGTAAAAATTTTATTATGCTTACTTAGTACCTTATTACCTATATATAATGATACATTTACCCCTTTCAGATGTTACTAATTATTTCTTTAGCGACTTCCATGGCGGAGTATTTGTCGGATAATTTTGATTTTACTTCTCCGAGTTGGCTGATGAAATTATCTCTGTATTTTTGGTCATACAGATTTTTTTCGGTTTCATGAACAATATTATGTACTGTTGCTTTGCCTTCCGTGAGTTCCGGAACAATTATTTTATTCATAATAATATTAGGCAGAGACACCATATTTATACATCTTACAAGCAGATAAATGAAATAGAATATCCAAGGTCCTCTGTATGCAATAATCATTGGTACTTGATAGAGTGCTGCCTCAAGAGCGACCGTACCCGATGCCAAAATAAGACTGTCAGAGACACTCAATAGTGCCTGATTTTCGCCTTTTATTATTCTGAATGTTTCATCACCTTTTAAGTATTTGTCATAATCCTTCTCAGTCAAATTAGGGGCATGTGAGATAACAAATTGTAAATCGGGATGATTTTTTTGTAATATCTTAGCCGATTTTATGAACAATTGCATAAGGTATTTAAGTTCAAACGCACGTGAGCCCGGGAAAATAGACACTAGCTTTTTATTTTTATCGAGTCCGTGTTTTTCAAAAAATTCGTCTCTGTCAGCTTTTGGCGGTAATTGTTTTGTGAGCGGATGTCCGCAATAGTGGACATCTATCCCGTGTGATTTATATAATTCAACCTCGAACGGGAATATACAAAGTACCTTATCAATGTTTTTCTTGATTGTGTTTATTCTCCATTTTCTGCTTGCCCAAACCTGCGGAGGAATATAATAATATGTCTTTATATGATTGCGTTTGAGGAACTTTGATACGTTAAGATTAAAAGCACCGTAGTCAATCATCAAGACCAAATCAGGCTTATATTCTTTTGTCAGGTAATCGACGAGTCTTTTGCCGAGCATAATATGGTTATAAATAATCTTTGGTGAAATCCCCATAGCAGACATCTTTGAATGGTTAGCGAAGAGTTTTACCCCCGCCTGCTCAAGGTTTTCGTCTCCGATACCTTCAATCTGAATATCGGCATTCATAGATTTTAAACACTCAACAACTCTTGTTGCGTGCATACTTCCCGAATATTCACCTGTTATAATAAATAATTTTTTCATTCTAAATATTACGCTTTATACCGCCATAATGACAATGCCGTGTTTGTCGGCATAATTAACGGTTTTTTCCTGATCAACAATGATTGTTTGACCTGCTTCAACCGCTATAATATTGGCTTTATAACGTTTCATTGTTTTAAGCGTTTTTAAACCTATTGCAGGAATATCAAATCTTTTGTCCTGATTAGGTTTTGATACTTTGACTATGCATCCGCCTTTTTTAGCGAGTTTAGCACCTCTTCTGATACATCTGTCAGTGCCCTCTATTGCCTCAACCGCCATAATCATCTTATCTTTGATGACTACGGATTGTCCGATATCCAATTTTCCGACTTCTTTTGCTATTTCATAGCCGTAGTTTACATCTTCAATCTGGTTTTTGGTAGGTTTAACCTGTCCTAAAACACCTGACGGTATCATTAGATTTTTGATAAATATTGTTTGATCAAGAACTGTTACTCCGACTTTTTCCAGCTCTTCTATAATCATTAACATTACTTTGTCGTCGTTTAATCTGATAGCTTTCTTAAAGAAATCTATTGCTTTGCTGTCAAATTTAGGACGTCTCAATAAAATACTTTTGCTTACTTTACCTAAGAAAGTAAGTTGTTTAATATTTTCTTCTTCCAATATTTTTGCTATTTTCAAAGGTTCGCCAGGAGCGCATGAATATACCTTTGAGCAATATTTTTTTAATTCTTTATGATTATCGGATGATAATGAAATACAAATGACTTCAAACCCGTTTTCTTTAGCATATTGTGCCATTTTAATCGGTAAAAGTCCGTCGCCTGCTATCAATCCTTGTACGTGGTCTAATTCTATAGTCATATTTCCCTCTCAATATGGAATAATCTTAGCATAAAAAAATTATCGGGTAAATATCACGGATAAATAATATGAATTAATTTGTAAACTAGTTCATAAATACTATTTTTTCAAAAATCAGCTTTAAATTTTTTAATAAACACCGTATTAATAATTGATTATTTTATGAAAATCATTATAACTAATAAAAAAATGAAAGGAAAACATTATGAGTTCATCTGTAGATTCGGTACAATATTCAAATAATGTAAGTTACAATAATAATAAACAGCAGTTATCCGCATCAACAAGAAGAAAATTGGAAGCTCTCGGCATTGATCCAACCCTTGTTAATTCCGAAAGTTATGCGCAATCTTTGATTAAATCCAGAGAATCACAAAGAAGCTTTGAACAATATACTGTTCAAAATGCCGAAAATGAAAAGGCAGACAGCACACAAAAATCTAATTCTGCTGAATCTGAATTGATATCAGAAGCTAAATCATTGGCTGAACAATTGGGTATTTCTGTAGATAACAGCATGACATTTGATGAAATCACTTCTCAAATCTCAAGTGCTATTTCCGATATGTTCTCTAAAGCACAGGAAAATCCTGAATTGTTACAGCAAGCACAACTTTACCAGGCACAGTTGTCACAGCTTACCGACAATTACAACAGCACTTCACAATCCACGACAGATTTGTATTCTGCAATGTCAATGCAGGCAAACCATACAAAATATATGCTCGGATTATAATAAAACGACTCATAATTTTATATATAGAAACCGTATTAATATATTTATTAATACGGTTTTTGTTTGAAATAAACGTACTTTTTATTTCAGCAGGTTTTTGCCTAATTTTTTAACTGTTTTTAAATCTTCTTCCGGGCTTTTGCCTGTTGTTGTGAGATAATTACCTGTCATAATACCTTCGACACAGCATTCAAGAGCTTTTTCCTGACCTTGTTCGGATAATCTCATTCTTCCTCCGCAAAATCTCAACACGGAATCAGGGTTTGCTATCTTGAATATGGCAAGTGTTCTCAAAACATTTTCTTCATCTATTTTATCACCGTAATTTTCAAACGGTGTGTCGGGTATCGGCATCAAAATATTGATAGGAATTGAATCAGGATGGATTTGAGCTAGCTCCATTGCCATCTCAACTCTTTGTTCCACACTCTCACCCATTCCTAAAATCACTCCACAACACAGTTCCATGCCGTATTTGCGAACGAGTTTACAGGTTTCGACTCTGTCTTTCCAAGTATGTGTAGAACATACATTCGGATAATAAGACTCTGCCGTGTTTATATTATGGTGAAATCTTTTTAATCCTGCTTCCGCAAGCTTTTTTGCGTCTTCATCATTTAAAATCCCGATGGATGCACAACTTGAAAGCCCGTCAACTTTGTTTATTTCTTTGATAAGTTCTATAATCTTATCAAAGTTTTCTTCCTCCGGAGTTTTGCCCGAAGTTACAACTGCAAAATGGTTAGCACCATGTGCCTTTGCCTCTTTTGCAGCCTCTAAAACCTTTTCCGGTTCAATTAAAGGATATGTTTCTATATCAGTTCTATAGTGGCTACTCTGCGCACAATATTTGCAATCCTGTGAACATTTCCCGCTCCTTGCATTAACTAGTGAACATATTTCTATGTTGTTACTCATAAACTGTTTTGACAGTTCTAATAATGTGTCTAAATCGCTGTTATATAAATCCAGCAATTCCTCTTTTGTTAAACCTTTGTTTTCAACTGCTATTTCCATATTTTTCCTCTTATTTCGGCTGTTATTAATTCAAAAATATGCGTACAAATACGCAAAATGACGCTATGTTGCTATACATTTGGGTAAAATTATCCTATTAATTCATCAAGTGCTTTAGCATCTTGTTGAGCCTTATGTACGTTTACGGCTCTGTTTCTGCGCATATAGTTTCTGAGCGCTTCGCGAATATACTCACTTCTTGAGCGTTGTTCCGAATTAGCTAATGTATCTACCTTATCTAAAAATTCAGGTGACATTGATATTAAAACTCTTGGCATAATTAATTCCTCTTATTCATATATAGAATATCACATTTATATCATTTCGCAAATATTTTTATTATTTTTTTATAAAAACTTTACGATGATTATTGACTTTCATATTGTTCGGATACTTCAAATGCCGATTCCGATAATTCTCTGGTTTTATCGTTAAGAATACCTCGTTTAAGTTGAGTAAAGAACGCTTTTTTGGAGTTTAATTTCTTTCTCAGGTATTCATAAGCGATTTTCGGATCGCATTTTACTCCGCAGGTAAATAAATCGACAGCAGCATAACCGAGTTCCGGCCATGTATGGATTGCAAGATGACTCTCGGCAATAATAACAACTCCGCTTACTCCGTACGGATTGAACTTGTGAAAACATTTTTGTACTACGGTAGAACCGCACTCTATGGCTGCATCTACCATATAATTTTCAATCTTGTCCTTGTTATTCAAAATATTTGAATCACATTCAAAAAATTCCGCTAAGACATGTCTGCCTAAATATGCTTCGTCGTTATCCCTTATTGCCAATAATCTGCTCCATATACACTGTCTGTAATATACTTTTTAAATACAACAATATAATATAATAAAAGGTTATTATATACAAGTTTTCAATAAAGCGAAAGAAAAAGCTTAACATTCTCTAAAGCGCATTATGAAATCATACTATTGCGGATACTGTTGATCTCCGCCACCACCACTTTCACCGATAGTATCAACCGCCTCAACACGGATATCCGTGATAAGTTCAGAATATGAAATTACGACAATGGTCGGGATGTGACGTTCCAAAAGTTGGAACAGAGGCAATCTGATACGAGGAGAACAAAGGATTACAGGCTGTTTCCCTATATTCTGATGTGCTCTCATAAGAGTCATAGCCGTAGACTCAATCAAATCCTGAACCTGCATAGGGTTCAACAGGAACATAGTCCCGAGCTCCGTTCTCTGACAGCTGTCATCCAAGGTTTTCTCCCATTCAGGTGACAGGGTGAGCGCATAAAGTACGTTATCCTCCTGAACATTGGTAAGACAGATTTGACGCCCGAGAGCAGCTCTCAAACGCTCCGACAGGATATCAGGCTCTTTGGAAAATCTTGCATAATCGCATAATCGCTCAAATACAAAGATAATATCTTTGATAGAAACTTTTTCTCTGATAAGGTTTACAAAAATCTTTCTCAAATCTGATGTTGAAATGATTGCAGGGACAAGGTCGTTAACCAAGGTTGGATCCTGTGAACGTACAAGTTCCATAAGTTTAAGTACGTCCGTTTTGGTCATGACTTCATCTACGTGTTTACGTACACACTCTTGCAAGTGTGTAACAAGTACGTCGGTTGCATCTACCGCAGTAACGGATTTAACCTCTTGAGCCTCTTCCGCGCTAATCCAGTATGCCTGTGTTTGATATGTAGGATCAACAGCGATAATCGCATCATCAGGAACACTCTTTCTGACTGCATCCCACTGATCCGCAATAACCATATATTTACCCGGATATACGTAACCCGTTGCGACCATGTTACCACGAATTGAAATCATATATTCGTTAGATTCCAATGCGGAAGAGTCCATAATACGTATGTTCGGGATGATATAACCTAATTCATCAGTTACTCTTTGACGCAAAGCAGCGATTTTTGCAAGCAATTGACCTTCCTGATCAGGATCGGCAATAACAAGCAAACCTGCACCAACCTGCAAACTCAAGACATCGACACCTAAACGTTCGTACATCTTGTTCGGGTTTACCAAATCCTGCATGTTTTGTCGTACATTTTCCAATTGTCCCAATTGAGATTGAACATCCGCATTGATAAGTACCGAGAAGCCAGCAACAAGTAATCCCGTTGCAAACAGGAAGAACGGTACAAAAGGCAATCCCGTAATAGGACAAGTAAAGGTGATTAAGTATAAGAACCCTGATGCAAAGAACAAAGCGTATGGTTTGCTCAAGATTTGGTCTGTCAAATCCGCACCCAAAGAAGCTTCATCAGCTGATGCACGAGTCATTACGATACCTGCAGATATTGACATCAAAAGTGACGGAACCTGTGAGGCAAGACCATCACCGATGGTTAAGATGGTGTATTTACCGACTGCGTCCGCTATAGGCATCTGGTTCATCAAACACCCGATAATCAAGCCCCCGACAATGTTGATGATTGTAATTATGATACCTGCCATTGTATCACCTTTTACGAACTTCATAGCACCATCCATGGAACCGAACAAACTTGATTCTCTCTGTAAGTCGTTACGTCGTTTGACCGCCTCTTCCGGTGAAATCAAGCCCGCGTTAAAATCGGCGTCAATGGTCATCTGCTTACCCGGCATAGCATCCAATGCGAAACGTGCGGATACTTCGGCGATACGCTCGGCACCTTTTGTGATTACCATAAACTGTACAATCGTAATAATGATGAAGATAACACCGCCGACGACCATGTTACCCCCTGTTACGAATGTCCCGAACGCGTGGATTACGGCTCCCGCTTCCCCTTTTGCCAGAATAAGACGGGTTGACGCAATGGATAATACAAGTCGAAACATCGTACCCAAAAGAATAATGGTCGGGAATGACGCCAATTCAAGAGGTTTTTGGATATACAAAGATATCATAAGTAACGTGATACCCAATGACATATTCAAAGCAATGGAAAAATTGATAACCCAATTAGGCATCTCCATCAGCAAAATCAAGATAAGTACGATGACAAAGATTGCCAAGCAAATTTCACTTATAGGTTTATTTTCCGCTGCCATTACCCTAAACTCCTGAGAGCAGTCTGTACAATCTCAAGTTGAGCCTCAATAGTAGCGTCTACAAGTCCGCTGTTGGTTTGGACGATACATCCGCCTTCACTTACGGTTTCGTCTGACAGTATTACCAGCTTTGTATCCATACCGAGCAATTTTATTTGCTCAGGCAAGGTGTCTTTTATATATTGAACTTGTACCGGATTTATTCTCAACGTTATTTTCGGCTCATTCTTTGATAAAGTCTTCAACACATCCACAATCGTATTGAGTACGATTTCGGGATCTGTTTTTACTTCTGTTTTAATTATTTTTTGCGCTATTTCCATAGCCATTTCATAAATATGAGGTGCAACCTGACTAAAAACTTTGTCTTCCGCTCCCATAAAGGCTCCGAGTACGTTTTGGAAATTCTTAATATCTCCCTGCGCCTGTTGCAAACCTGCGTTATAGCCTTCCTGATAGGCACTCTGTTTTATTTGGACAGCCTCTTCTTGCGCACGGGATACAAGGTTTCTGTCATCTATTCTTCTGTAACCTCTTCTTCTGTTCCCCGTTCGTCTTTCTTTTCTTTGAGTGAAATCTATTTTATCAACATCAAAAATGTTGATTTCTTCTTTCTTTTTCTTTTCCTCTTCAAGCTCTTTTTGCTTTTCAGCCTCTTCTTCCGCTTTTTTGGCAGCTTCTTTTTCAGCTATTTCCGCTTGAATTTTTTCCTCAGTCTTTTTAGATATCTTCTTTTTTATAATCATACTTGTATTATACACTAATTATTCTATTTGGGCACCGTGTTTACATATAACGTTAAATATCAAAAATCTGCAAGTGTGATAATTTTTTGAATATCATTTTTTACCTTTTCAAAATTGTTGTTTTTCTCTCCTGTTTTTTCGTTCATATACAGACTGCGATTGATTTCCAACATTATTGATTTAACCCTTTTGCTTTTCCCGTAAAAATCCAAGGGAACAATTGTTCCGCAAAACGGATTATTTATAGCTGCTTTATATCCAAGATTAGAAAAAGATTTGTAAAAATATTCGGTTAAATATTTGGGTGTGTGAAACTTATCCGTCCCGATACAAATATCAGGACGAAAAGAGTCCGCGTGCAGTTCATACGGCAAAGGTACTGAAGCAAACGAATGCCCGTCGATAATCAGACAACTCCTATATTTTTCCAAAATTTGTTTAACTTTTTCGGTAAACTTTTTATGATGTACGTCATAGTAATTTTTTAAAATTTCCGCTTTGTGCATAGGATTGACTCTTTTAAGCGGTTTAAGCTCCGATGTTTTTGTATAACAAACCCACATTCCCTGTTTTGTCATTTCCTCATCCTTTTCATGTCGGAATCTTTCAACATCACAAACGAGCCTGCTTATCGGAAAAACGATATTTTCCGTATTCGGAACAGTAAACAAATCCTCTGTAAAACTATCCGTCATTTTTATTTGTTCTTGAAATAAATCTTTTTCCGACAGATAAAAAAGAAATTTATATTTTTCGGGTATAACATAGCTCCCGTGCGGAATATGGATTAAAATATTGTTCATTTGACCTCCTTTGCCTAAAAAGAGGTCGGATAACAAAAATACCCATCGTCATGATGAGTATAGTTTCATAATTCTTCCCCATCATACAAGCTTTAGCACCTAATCTAATAGGTTGCTGTGTGGTCAACGGGCTTGTCCCTCGCACACTCTCTATAGGTTTAAATTTCTATTAAATTGTACGGTTATTATATTAGCATAAGTGAAAAGTTATCACAATAATATTAAATATTGCAAATATTACGTTGGTGCGGTAGTGACCGCACCCTACTTTTCAAGTTTTATGTTATCAACTCTGCACTTTTAACTTTGCACTTTGCACTTTCTTCGTGCCTTACTGCCTTAGTATCTCTTTATACATTTACCCCTGCCCTACTTAACATCTATGAGCGGATATTTTGCCTTAAATTCGTCGTATTTGCGACTAAATTCGGTATTATCCATAGCGCGGAGCTTATTGATAAATTCATGCCTGTCGATTGTTGCATCTTTGCTCTGCAGGATAGAGGTTGCAATATTTGAGCAGTGGTCAGAAATTCTCTCTAAATCGTTGAACAAATCTGATACCATCAAATCCAATTCAATGGTACAGGTGCCTTCCTGTAAACGTTTAACGTGACGTTTTTTAGCCTTTCTTATCAGTCTGTCAACGACCTGTTCTAACGGTTCTACATCTAGTGCCATAACATCATCTAATGATTTATAAGCCGTTGTTGCAAGTTTCAAAACATCTAATACCGCATAAACAATTACTTTTATATCTTCGACAGCGGCAGGAGAGAATTTGAGGTTCTTTTCGTTCATTTTTTGAGCGACATTCAGAATATTTATAGCGTGGTCGCCGATTCTCTCATAATCCCCGATATTGAGTAATAATCTGCCGATAGAGGCACTTGCCGTCTCTGACATGTCTTTGTTGGAGGCTTTAATTAGGAAGGTTTCCAACTTATCCTCATACATATCGATTTTCTTTTCGTTAAGGTTGACGACTTCCGCTTTTCTTGATTCAAAACGTTTGAGCAATTTTGTTGCATAGATAACGTTTCTTTCTACGATGCCTGCCATTTTAGTTGTTTGGTGGTAACATTCCGAAATAGCGAAATCAGGTGAAAGCAATAATCTTTCATCAAGTATAACCTTTTCTCTGTCAGCTTTGCCTTTGTCTTTAATAACAAAGTTGGCGATTTGTTCCAATTGTTTGATGAACGGAAACAGCATTATCGTTGTTGCGATATTGAATATTGAATGAACAATTGCGATACCTGCAGGATTGATAGCCTCGGTAATAAAATGAAGGTGGAATATCCACTTAACAATTTCATAAACCGCAAGGAATACAATCGTACCGATAACGTTGAATGAAACGTGAACGACCGCAACACGTCTTGCGTTGGCATTTACACCTATACTTGATAAGAACGCCGTAATACATGTACCTATGTTCTGCCCCATAATAATCGGGATTGCGATACCATAGGTTATATGTCCCGTCATAGACAATGCTTGCAAGATACCGACAGACGCGGCAGAGCTTTGAATAATTGCTGTGATGACAGCACCGACGACAATACCTAAGAACGGATTAGAGAATGCTACAAGGCAGTCTTGAAATTTAGGCGAATGCGTCAATGGTGCCATAGATTGTGTCATAACCTGCATACCAAACATAAGGATTGAGAACCCTATGAGGACGCTACCAATATTTTTACGTTTGCTTGATTTTGAGGCTAATAACATAATTACACCGGTAATCGCTAAAAGCGGTGTAAATGATTCGGGCTTGAATAACCTTACCCAAACGTTATCGGATTGAATACCCGCTAGGGATAAAATCCACGCTGTGATTGTGGTACCGATATTTGAACCCATAATAACACCAATGGCCTGAGATAACCTCATAATACCCGAGTTAACCAGACCAACCAACATTACCGTAACGGCAGATGAACTTTGAATAAGAGCGGTAATGCCCGCACCTAATGCCAAACCTTTAAGAGGGTTTGAAGTCATCGACCTTAACATCTTTTCAAGCTTTCCGCCTGCAAGTTTTTCGAGTCCCGAGGACATAACAAGGATTCCGTATAAAAAGAATGCCAATCCTCCAAACAATGTGAACACCGAAAATATATCTATTGTTTCCATATATTTAACTCCGAATTATGTAAAAATTGATTTTTGATTAAATGTCTTGTCTTTTTCATCTTAAACATATCACACTATTTATTACCATTAATATAATACCATTAACATGATTTTTTACTAAGCATGAATTATTAATTAAATTAAAGTTCGCAGAGTACAATTTTTTGCACCAAATACGATATATAATATAAAAATTCATATTGTTAAAATAGCGTAACGGTACGAAACATTGCACCCACCCTACTCTTCAAGTTAAATTTTTGAAGTTAATAACTATGCACTTTTAACTTTGCACTTTGCACTATCTTACTGCCTTAGTAACTTTATAATATATATTTACCCCTCCCCCCTCTCAATCATACTTCTGTTTGATAACAGAGAAAAAAACATTATATATAATATAGTCATGAAAAAAATATTAACGTTACTATTTTCAATATTTATCCTGACGGGATTTGCGGTATTCGCGGAGCCGGAGCTCACGCGTGATTATGACGGGATAGAAGTCCCCGTCGGCAGTTTCATACCTGTCATGTCATTGCAGGATTTTTCGACCGCATATTCAGACAGTACGAATGAATTAAAATTCGTATGCTATAACAGCGTTTATGAGTTTGAAACGGTTATAATCCCTAAAGGCACTGTTTTTTACGGGTATATAGAAAAGAAGAATGAACCCGTTATCGGCACAAACGCCTCTATGGTCGTAAGAATAACAAAAATGGTATTTGAAGACGGATTTACAATCCCTATGGTCGGATATATCTACACTTCAAACGGAAACCTGATAGGCGGAGAAATGACGGCACCCGAAAAATACCTCAAAATGCCTCATATGCAAAAGGGTATCGCAAGGCACTTTATCGGAGTTTTGCAATATGTTCCGGGGGAAACCCGCAAAATGGGTGAACACGTGACGGTTGCATCAGGCGCAAACCTCCTTGTGGTTGTTGCAAAACCGCTTTATATAACCCATACAATGGAACAATACAATTCTTATTAAGGATTAACAACCGTTATTTCTTGGCATTCTTTGCCAATTCGGCATCAATATCCGGTTCATCCAAGAGTTTATCAACCTCTACAGGTGGAAGATTGTGTTCCGCAAGAACCTTATCGGCTTCAAATCTGTTTGTTGTATGGTCAATAAATAAAATCCCGTCGAGGTGGTCATTTTCATGTTGAATACAACGAGCGAGCAGTGTTCCGCCCTTTACTTCCATGACGAATGATTTTCCATGCCCATCGAGTGCCTTAACCATGATATCTTTATATCTTTTTACTTCCGTGTACGCGTCAGGAAAACTCAAGCACCCTTCCTGTGATACAACGGCGCCTGATTTCTTAATAATCTTAGGGTTAATAAATACCATCGGTTTCATCGGATCGTCTTTTGTTGAACAGTCCGCAACAAACACTCTCAAGTTTACCCCAATCTGAGGTGCGGCAAGCCCTACGCCGTTATCCATATACATTGTATCAAACAAATCCTGTACAAGCGCTTTAATCTTTGCCGAAACCTTGTGTACTTCTTTGGATTTTTGTCTCAATATCGGATCGCCGTATCTTAATATCTTTTTTATTGCCATATTTCCCTCTTTGGGCAAAACTGTTTGTTTTATTCACCCTACAATCTATTCTATAATACTTACAAATATATTATATCATAGTTGCAAAAAACCTAATAAAAATGGTAAAAATTAAGTGTAAATTTTACAAAATGTAAAACATGATTAAGTTTAGACGATTTATTAGTTGCAAAAAACGAAAAAATATGATATCATTTGTATGTGAAGGATATTATTTAGTGAAGGGTCTTAAATGTTAGTTTCAGCAATTGCTAATTTTCAAGCTATAGGTGCTCAACACAGAGCAGGCATGGCTATGATGAATGCAAGTAACAATATGATGAGCGGTGTTAGAAATATCGGTGCCGGTGAAACAAACTTCAACGCTTTACATCAACAAGATGTTAAAAACGATACCGATATGGCTAAAGCACAGTTTATGTATCAAGTTGCGTCCGCATGGAAAAAACACACGGAAGCACAGATGAAAAAAGAATTGAACAAAGGTCTTGATTATAAAGCTTAATCAAGGCTTTTATTTTGTGTTTGGATGTTGAAGTATCCAAATGGTCGGTGTTTATTAGGTTATTAATTAAATAGAAAGATACCAAAAACGGTATTTGCCTATTCTTTTGTTAACTTGGTGCGAAACATCGCACACGACAACTATCGTACGAGGGATATAAACATTAACGTAATGAAACAAGTAGCACGGGTTGTGCTTGTCACAACCGGTTTTGACTAAAACGTAAGCGAAACTCAAATGTTGAATTTGTTTGAGGTGAT
>DLEF01000011.1:0-15184 GCA_002481545.1 Cyanobacteria bacterium UBA7753
GTTGTGACAAGCACAACCCGTGCAACTCGATTTATTGCGTTAATCTTTGTTACTCTTCTTATGTTAGCTTAAAGTAGGGTGCGGTCACCACCGCACCAATATTTATGCTTTATTAAAAGGTACAATTATATAATGCACTATTTCTGTTTATAAAATTTTGTCAGAGTTATATTTTTGTAATATACTGAACATGTTATGGGAAATATTATAAAAGTACAAAAAGGAACTAAAGACATCTTGCCACAGGAAATGGGCTTGTGGTACACAATGGAAGACAATGCACGCAGAATATTTACAAATGCGGGCTACGGGGAAATCAGAACCCCGATATTTGAAGCAACCGAGCTTTTCGCAAGAGGGGTCGGCGATACAACCGATATCGTAAACAAGGAAATGTACACCTTTGAGAAAAGCGAAAGAAGTCTTACCCTTCGTCCCGAAAACACGGCAGGAGTCGTTCGTGCTTTTATAGAAAACGGTATGCACAGGCTTTCCGCACCGGTAAAACTCTGGTACAAAGGTCCTATGTTCAGATATGAAAGACCTCAAGCAGGAAGACAAAGACAATTCCATCAAGTCGGGGTCGAAATGTTCGGGATAAAAGATGCGACAGCCGATGCCGAAGTCATTGAACTTGCTGTATCATATCTTAAATCATTAGGTCTTAATGATTTGGAAGTAGAGATAAATTCTCTCGGTTGCCCTAACTGCCGTGAGAACTTTAAAACAGAATTAAAGAAGGTATTAAAACCGTATTTCAACGATTTGTGCGAAGATTGTCAAAATCGTTATGAAAAAAATCCGCTCAGATTGTTGGATTGCAAGGTTGACTCCTGCAAGGCTATATTTGAAAAACCTGATGTAAAATCGGTTATCTATGGTGATTTTATCTGCGAAGATTGTGCGGAACACTTCAACCAATTGAAATCATATCTTGATGCTTTGGGAATAAAGTATACGGTAAATAAGCTTCTTGTAAGAGGGTTAGACTACTATAACAGAACAGTATTTGAGATAAAATCAAATAATTTAGGCTCTCAAAATGCCGTATGCGGTGGAGGAAGATATGACAGCTTAGTCAGAAACTTGGGCGGAGTCGATACTCCTGCTATCGGGTTTGCTATGGGTATGGAAAGATTATATTCATTATTACAAAAGAAAGAACCTGAAAAGCTAACAGCTTACGTTGTTTCTACTAATCAAACAGAAGCTTTAAAAACAGTAAAATATTTAAGAGATAACAACATCAGCACCGATTTTGATTTCGCGGGCAAAAAATTCACAAAACAAATGGAAAAAGCCTCAAAAATCGCTAAATTTGCGGTAATTTTAGGCGAAGATGAGATAGCTAATAAAACCGTAAGTATCAAAAATCTTGAAACCTCTCATCAGGTAACCGTTCCGCAAGCTGAATTGTTGAATAATTTGTAATAAAAGATACCAAGATATTAGGGCGGGATAAATATAAATTAAGGCACAAAGAGTGGCTTCGCCGGAACCTCTCTACCTCTGGGAGAGAGGTAGAATTTCGATTTGAGACAGAGTCGAAAATCAGAAATTCGGAGTGAGGGTTTGTCCTTACAAATAACAACTTTATTTCGGTGTAAAAAAATTGCGCCCTACAACTGTCGCACCTCACCCGTGCTTGTACGGCTCGTACCTCGCCTACAATCACTACCCTCTCCTGCAAGTAGAGGGTTGCTCCCCACAGATGTAATTACGAATTATACATTAATCCCGCACGACAACTTTATTATATAAATTCCCAAAATTTAAAACTGTACAATTGGGCGGATGTTTAGTATAATAGTTAGTGATTACGATATTTAGGAGTTTTTTATGTTATCAAATAAAGAAATTGAAGAATTACAAGAAAAATGCAGACAAACAAGAATTAATATTTTAAAAATGGTTCATAACGCATCATCGGGACACATTGGCGGTGCGTTTTCGGGAGCCGAAATTTTGAATGTTTTATATAATAAATCTTTGAATATTCCGTCCGACTGGAAAAAATCAAAAGATTTTGAAAAACGTGACAGATTTATTTTGTCAAAAGGTCATGCATCGGCACTTTTATATTCTGTTTTGGCTCAAAGAGGATTTTTCCCTGAAAGTGAGCTTATGACTTTCAGAAAATTCCACTCAAGATTACAAGGGCACCCTTGCTGCCGTGAGTTAGACGGAATTGAAGTTTCCTCAGGTTCATTAGGGCAAGGACTATCTGTCGGATGCGGAATGGCAATCGGATTAAAGCTTGACCATAACCCTGCAAACGTTGTTGTTTATATGGGTGACGGCGAATTACAGGAAGGTTCTGTTTGGGAGGCATTTATGCAAGCTCCGCACAGACACCTCGATAACATCATCGCTATCATTGACAGAAACAGACTTCAAATCGACGGCGAAACAGAAAAAGTTATGTCATTGGATCCGTTGGATAAGAAACTCGAGGCTTTCAACTGGGAAGTCGCAACAATCGACGGACACAATATCCAAGAAATCTATGACACGGTAGAAAGAGCAAAAGCCGCAAAAAGACCGTTCGCAATAATCGCAAACACCGTAAAAGGAAAAGGCGTTTCATTTATGGAAAACAATGCAGGCTGGCACGGCAAAGCTCCGAACGATGAACAGTTTGAACAAGCTATGGCGGAACTTACGAAGTAAGAATTATGCCGCACTTTTTCATAAAATCTGAGAATGTGAAGGATAATAAAATCCTCGTTGACGATAAGGAGAACTTTAACCATATCGTCAAATCTTTGCGTGCAAAGGTCGGAGAGGATTTACTGCTCATTGATGAAAACGAAATCGAGTATCAAACAAAGATAGAAAGCATCGATAATAAATCCTTTACAGCAGTGATTGAAAATGCGCATAAATCAAACCGTGATTTGCCGTATAACCTTTATCTTGCGCAATCACCACTCAAGAGCGATGCACAACTCACTATTATGGAAAAGGCGACAGAGCTCGGTGTCCGTGGAGTTTATCCGATTTATACGGACAATTGTGCCGTTAAAAAATCCGTTGCAGAACAAAAGACGGACAAATGGCAAAAGGTTATGTATGCCGCCTCGAAACAGTGTGAGAGAGCAAATATTCCGACTTGTTACGACTTGACGGATTTGGGAACAGTTCTTGCGGATGACAAGTTCGACCGTATAATTGCACTCTGTGAAAAGAACACAAACGGCAGTCTCAAAGAATATTTGAGGAACAATCCCGCAAAGAAGGGTGAAAATATTTTACTCATAATCGGCCCTGAGGGCGGATACTCGGACAGGGAATTTGATATTTTAAGAGAAAAACAATTGCCAATGCTTACATTGGGGGATTTAATTTTAAAGGCGGAAACCGCCGTCATTGTAACTCTGGGAAATATAGTTTATGAATTTGGAAAATGATTTTGTTATAAATTTATTGAAAGATACCGGAGCGGATATTTATTTGGTCGGCGGTGTCGTTCGTGACTATTTATTGAAGAAAGAAACCCACGACAAGGACATAATCGTATGTGACAGAAAGGCGAAAGACTTCGCAAAAGAATTTGCGGACAAAAACGATTGTGCCTTTGTTCCTATGGATGAGGTTAATAATATTTATCGTGTCGTTTTTCCTGACAAGGTCAACTATATCGATATCACAAACCCAGTGAACGGCTCTTTGGAAGAGGATTTAAAGCGCAGAGATTTGACGATAAATTCTCTTGCCATAAACATAAAAACGGGTGAAATGATTGATATCACGGGCAACGGGGTCAAAGATATCAATGAAGGCTTAATCAGAGCAATATCAGAAGAAAACATAAAAGATGACCCGCTCAGGATTTTAAGGGCGTTCAGGTTTTCTTCCGTTCTCGGATTTCATATCGAGAGAAACACCCTCAAATATATAGAACAAAACAAGGATAAGATTTTGGCTCCTGCAGTCGAGAGGATAAATGTAGAGATTTTGAAACTGTTCGGGGGAAAATATGCCCACGAAGTTATTTTGCAAATGGATAAACTCGGACTGATTGATGTTCTGTTCCCGATTATGATTGACGAAAAGAAGGTTCCGCCAAATACGCACCACCATTTGCCGCTATTCTATCACTCAATAGAGACGGTAAAACAGATACAAGATATTTATGAAAAATCAAGAGTTGAAGTCAAAAAACATTTAGAAAATGTTGATTTTGGAGGAGAAACAAGGTTAGCGCATCTCAAGTTTGCAGGATTTTTACACGATATAGGCAAATTCTCGACTTGGACGATTGACGCTGACGGAAGACACAGATTTATCGGGCATGATGAGATAGGGGCAAAGCTTGCGAGAGGAATTTTGAAATCACAAAAATTCTCTAAAAAACAGATTGAATATGTATGTTTTGTTATAAAACACCATATGTACGCCTCGGCTGTTGTTTCCGCACCTAATCTGACAGAAAAAGTGATGATGCGATACATAAGAAGAGCTGCGGACAATCCGATAGATTTGATTGTTATTGCAAAGGCTGACAGGTTGTCCGCTCAAGGTCCTGCCGTCACAAAAGAGATGACGGAAGATAATATAAACAGGTTGAACTATTTACAGGATTTTTATATCAAGATAAAACCAACTTTGAAACCTCTCCCTAAGCTGCTTTCCGGCAACGACATTATGGAGGAGTTAAAACTCACCCCGTCACCATATCTCGGAGAGATTGTTGATTCACTCCACAATGCCCAACTCGAAGGCAACGTAACCAACAGAGACGAAGCTATCGAATTTATACATGAGTATAATAAAAATAGCCACTAGTTACTCAAATTTTTAAAATATATTTGGCTCAGATATATTAAATTACTTTTTTATGCTATGATAATCAAAAGAATGGCGGTGTTTAGTATGTTTGAACAGAGTTTTAAGAATATAGATAATTTGATGAGAAAAGATAAGGGGCTTTCTACTGAGATAGATTATGTCGAGCAGACCTCGTGGTTATTATTCTTAAAATATCTTGAGGACTTGGAAAAGAACAAGTCACTTGAGGCACAGTTGAACGGACAGACGTACACTCCGATTTTGGATAAGGAATATACATGGAGCGAATGGGCTTATCCGCAAGATAATGACGGCAACCTTGATAATGACAAGGCTTTGACGGGAGAGGATTTAAACGATTTTGTGAGGAACAAATTATTCCCGTATTTGAAAAGTTTTAAACAGAGAGCCGAGAGTGCCAACACTTTAGAATATAAGATAGGGGAAATCTTTAACGAAATAACAAATAAATTCCAGAGCGGATATATTCTAAGACAGGTTATTGATATTATTCAGACGATGAGATTTCAAACGAGTGAAGAAAAACATGAACTGTCGGCTCTGTATGAAGATAAAATCCAAAACATGGGCAATTCCGGCAGAAATGGCGGAGAATACTACACTCCAAGACCACTCATCAGAACTATCATAAAAGCTATTAAACCGAAAATCGGAGATAGAATTTATGACGGGGCTTTGGGTTCGGCAGGGTTCTTGGTTGAGGCTTTTGATTATTTGAAACACTCAAAAGCGGATTTGTCCGTAGATGATATGAAGATTTTGCAGGAAAAAACTTTGTTCGGCAAAGAGGCAAAACCTATTCCGTATATTATCGGAACAATGAATATGATTTTGCACGGGGTAGAGGCGCCTCACATATTGCATACAAATACTTTATCCGAAAATATTATGCAAATTAAGGATAAATATGATATAATCCTTGCTAATCCACCGTTTGGGGCAAGTGAAGATATTGCCTCCGTAGAGCAGAACTTCCCTATCCGCTCAAGTGAAACGGCTTATTTGTTCTTGCAGCATTTTATAAAGAGTTTAAAGGCAGGAGGCAGAGCAGGGATTGTCATCAAAAATACTTTCCTTTCCAATGGTGATGCAAAAGAGGTCAGACGAGAGCTGTTGGACTCTTGCAACTTGTATGCCATTCTTGATTTGCCGGCTAAAGTGTTTACGGCAGGAGTAAAGACGGTTGTTTTGTTCTTTAAGAAAGGTGAACCTACAAAAAAGATTTGGTATTATCAACTCAACTTGGATAGGAACTTGGGGAAAACGAACCCTCTCAATGAGAATGATTTGGCTGATTTTTTGGTACAGTTTAACGGGTTCAAAGATTCTGAGAACTCTTGGAGCGTAAATTTATCTGATGTAGACACTGAAACTCTCGATTTATCGGTCAAAAACCCGAATAAAAAAGATGAAACAGTCTATCGTGAACCGAAAGAAATCCTTGCAGAAATAGAGCAATTGGACAAAGAAGGTGCAAGGATTATTGAAAAGATTAGGGAGCTTGTGTAGATGAGAAAAATTAGAAAAAATAAAGAAAAAATTTACGCCCCTCAGACAAAAGAGTTATGTATTCATTTTGATACTGATGAACATCAAATTACGCTTGACCTGTTTGAACAAACTCTAAATTCATATAAAATTATATCAAACGATATAGCAGAAAATATTTTTGATATCAAAAGCGGATTTAAAATATATGTACTTCCTCCTAAAAATGGTGGATTTAAAATTCTTCTAAAAATTATAATGGAAAATCCTGCAATTCTAGGGATGGCTAGTGCTTTGACCTATGACGTTATTGTAGGATTGGTAAAAGGGCTAACAAAGAACTTGAATAATGATAAATTCAAAGATGGTTTTACTCCCGAATTAGGAGCAGAAGTTCTAGGAGAAACAATTCAAGGGTTCGTAAGTAAAACAGCATCCGAAGTTGAAACATTAGATGCAAAAATAAAATCAGAATATAAATCTAAAAAAAATATAAATATTGATATTGCAAAAAAAGAAAAAGCTGATTTTTATGGCTCATGTATAAAAAATAAAAACATAAAAGGTATAGGTTTTTCAAATGAACACATTTTTCCTTTAAAAAGATGTGATTTTGTTGCTAGAGCAATTCCACCAACGATAAAGCCATTACCGGAACGCATAGAATTGAAAGAATTAATTATTGTAAAATCGGTTAATACTGACGAAAAATTGCAATGGGACTTTAAAGATGCTAATACTAATGAATCTTTTTCTGCAAGTATTGAGGACAATGACTTTAATACAATGATACTCAATGGACAATGTCCTTTAAAAAGAAAAGCAACTCCTGATAAAATTTTAGCATTAGTTAAATTTTATAAAAAGTTGGAAAATGGGAAAGAGAAAAAAGATGCATATATAGTTTCAGAAGTTTACAAATTTAATAGAAAAAAATTAAAAGAAAGACCAAAGGGGTTAAGGATTAACAAACCTAAAAGAGAAAAAACAAATCCTGATCAATTGCACCTATTCAATACAAAGGAATAAAAGATGTTATCACAAGTAAATGAATTTGCTAAAAATTATGAATATTTTATAAATGCTGTTGGAGCATTTTTGCCTTTTTTAATTTCATGTTTAATGGTCGTTATTGCATTTCAACAATGGAAAACAAATGAAAGAAAAAGAAGGCAAGATTTGTTTGATAAAAGATTTAAGTTTTATTGTGAAATGAAAAACATTTTTGAAGCTATATATGAGGGAGACGAAGAGGCTCTAAATCTTGATAGCACTCATGTTTTATTAAACGACAACAGAGCGGATTTAGCTTTGTTTCTCTTTGGAAAAGACATACAAGAACACATTATAAATTTATTCGACAAGAAAATAAAAACACATGATGATTTCACACAACCATTCAAAAAATATTTGTCTATTGAACAAGAAAGGACAAATAATGCCATATAAAAACAAAGGGAAATGGAAAGAAACTACAATAGGAGAAATTTGTACTGTTATTGCAGGACAATCTCCTAAAAGTCAATATTATAATACAACAAAACAGGGCATTCCTTTTTATCAAGGGAAAAAAGAATTTACCGAAAAATATATAGGTCAACCTAATATATGGACAACAAGAATTACAAAGGAGGCTCTTGCCGGAGATATTTTAATGTCAGTAAGAGCACCGGTCGGACCAATTAATTATGCAACACAAAGATGTTGTATAGGTAGAGGTTTGGCAGCTATAAGGAAAACAGATGTAATAGATAAAAATTTCTTGTTTTATTATCTTTTATCCATTCAGAAAGTAATTAGCGGACATAATGGTGCAGTTTTTGATTCTATTAGCAGGACAGAAATTGAAAATTTAAAGATTAAACTTCCACCTTTACCTGAACAACAACGAATTGTCGAGATTTTGGATAAAGCATTTGCAAATATAGACAAAGCAAAAGAAAATGTTACAAAAAATCTAAATAATGCTAAAGAATTGTTTGAAAATTATTTAACATTTAAATTATCAAAACAAGAAAAATGGGATAAGAAAAGGCTTGATGAAGTAGCTATTGATTTTGGTCGTGGACGTTCTAGACATAGACCAAGAAATGATAAAAATTTATATGGTGGTAAATACCCATTTATACAAACAGGGGATATTAGAAATGCAAATCATTTTATTACTAAATATTCGCAAACATATAATGAAATAGGATTAGCCCAAAGTAAACTATGGCCGAAAGGCACATTATGTATAACAATTGCTGCAAATATTGCAGAAACAGGCATTTTAACATTTGATGCTTGTTTCCCCGATAGTGTTATAGGGGGTGTTTTTGATAAAGAAAAAATAAATATTGACTATGTTGAATATCTTTTACACTCATTTAAAGCGATTTTACAAGCGGAAGGAAAAGGAAGTGCTCAGGATAATATTAACCTAGGAACATTTGAAAAATATAAGTTTCCTTTCCCTGATAAAATAACTCAAGACAAAATAGTGTTGGTATTAAATGAGATGAGAGAAAATATTACAAAACTAGAGCAAATCTATGAACAAAAAATCAAAGACCTTGACGAATTAAAGCAGTCTATCCTGCAAAAAGCATTCAACGGAGAATTGTAATATTGTGCAAATTTGTAAAAAATAAGGTATAATAGACCTATGATAGAACAAATCAAAAAACTGATAGCTGGCGGAGAAAACCAACATGTAGAATTTAAGAAGGCAAAGAATGATTTCCCGAATGATGCATTCGCCTCTATTTGTGCGTTTTTAAATACGGACGGTGGAACGCTTATTCTGGGAGTTGAAAATGACGGAACAGTATCAGGGATAAATCCTGATTCAACCGATAGAATAAAAACCAAATTTGTAACGGCAATAAATAACCCTGAACTTATCAACCCCGTTATTTATCTGAATATAAATGAACTTGAACTTGACGGCAAAATAATCATGTATGTTATTGTTCCTAATGCCTCCAATGTTTATCGATACAAAAGCAGAATTTACAAAAGAAATCATGAGGCTGATATTGATATTACAAATATTCATGAAGAAGTATCGCAGCTATATCTCAGAACCGATAACTCATATACCGAAAATCAAATATTCCCGTTTTTACAAGTTGAAGATTTGAGAACAGATTTAATCGCAAGAGTAAAAAAGATTGCAAAAATAAACAATGCTAACAATGATTGGGATCAATTAGACACAAAAGAATTTTTAAAGAGAAATAAATTATATCGCAGGAATTATACTAACAACCAAGAGGGTATTACTCTTGCAGGGGTTTTATTGTTCGGAACGGATGAACAAATTGCCTCTGTTGTACCAAGTTTCAAATTTGAACTTGCAAAATGTGTAAATAACCCCGAAAGATATGATGACAGGATAACTCTACAAACAAATTTGTTAGACTGTCTTGAAAAAGCATCCGATTTTATTGAAAAATATTTACCAAGTCCGTTTTACTTGGAAGGTACTCAAAGAATAGATTTAAGGAATAATATCTTCAGAGAAATCATTGCGAATATGTTGGTTCATAAAGAATATTCAGGGGCTGAACCTACGAAACTGATAATCAAAAGACATGAAATAATCGCTGAAAACAGTAACAAACCTCATATAAGAGGGTTGATAACTCTGAAAAATACTACAAACTTTTCCAAAAATCCAAACATAATAAGGATTTTTAGGGCTATGGGTTATGCAGAAGATTTCGGGACAGGTATTCCGAAACTGTTCAAGTATTGTAAAGCCTATACGGGCTTTGACCCTATAATAGAAGATGGTAACGTTTTCCGCTTTACATTACAACATAACCTCTTTACTCCTAAAGAAAACTTACTTAATAATAGTGATCAAGCTAGTGAACAAGTAACTGATCAAGTTATATCCGAAAATACAGATAATAACACAGTTACAGGACATAAAAAAGTTAAGGAAAATAGTGTACAAGTAAATAAGAAAAGTGAACAAGTAAGTGATCAAGTAACTGATCAAGTTAAATCCGAAAACACAGATAATAACACCGTTACAGGACATAAAAAAGTTGAGAAAAATAGTGAACAAGTAAACAAAAGTAATCAAGCTACTAATCAAGTTAGTTATCAAGCTGAGATAGAAAAATTGATTTTAAAATATTGCAAAACTGAGCGGTCATTATCAGAAATTGCCCAAAAAGCAGGGTTTTCAAGCAGAGTATATTTTAAAACCAAATATATAAATCCGATAATAAAACGGGGATTATTACGAATGACTATGGCAAATAAACCAAATCATCCTAATCAAAAATACATCACCATAAAAAAGAAAAAGGCAAAAAATGACTGATATAAACTTTAGAAATTCAGAGGCAGACACAAGAGCGGAACTAATCGACCCGAAACTTAATGAATCAGGGTGGGTTCGTACTGACAAAATCCGTGTCGCTCGTGAATATCCGATTTCTAAAGGTCGTATTATTGATGCGAAAAACAGAGGGAAAGCACTCAGTGCCGATTACGCTCTAATTTACAATAATGTCATCATAGGTATAATAGAGGCGAAAAAGAGGTCTCTAGACTATTCGGAAGGGGTTGCACAAGCTAAAGAATATGCTCAACTTTTGCAAGTACGTTACACCTACTCAACCAACGGACATAAAATCTATCAGATTGATATGCAGACAGGGGAAGAAAAACTTGTTGAAAAATTTCCAACTCCTGATGAACTTTGGAACATGACATATCAGGGAAACAATAAATTATGGAATCTTTTAACCTCCGTTCCGTTTGAATCAGGAGCAAGATTTGAGCCCAGATATTATCAACTAAACGCAATCAATGCCGTTATCAAAGCTATGGCACAAGGTAAAAAACGAATTTTGCTGACACTTGCAACCGGAACAGGTAAAACCTGTATAGCGTTCCAAATAGTTTGGAAACTGTTCAACGCAAAGTGGAATTTAAAAGAAATAGGCAAAAGAGCCCCGAGGGTTCTATTCTTGGCTGACAGAAATATCTTGGCAAATCAGGCTTTTAACTCTTTCAGTGCCTTTAATCAAGATGCCCTGAAACGTATCACTCCTAATGAAATACGCAAAGAAGGGAAAGTTCCGACCGCTCAACATATTTTCTTTACTATCTTTCAGACATTTATGTCAGGAGATAAGAAAACACCGTATTTCGGGCAATATAAAAAAGATTTCTTCGATTTTATTATCATAGATGAATGCCACAGAGGCGGAGCAAATGACGAAAGTCAATGGAGAGGAATTTTAGAGTATTTTGATTCAGCTGTACAATTAGGGCTGACTGCTACTCCAAAGAGAGATGTCAATGCTGATACTTACAGATATTTTGGAGAACCTGTTTATCAATATTCTCTGAAAGAGGCTATCAATGATGGATTTTTGACACCGTTCAGGGTTCGTGAAATTGACGATAAAATGGGAACTTATGAATATAACCCTGCGGATGATATTGACGGTGAAATAGACAAAGAAAAAACATACACGGAAAATGACTTTAATCATTTGATTAAAATGCCTGAAAGAGAAATTTCCAGAGTAAAACTGTTCATGAACGAGATAAATCAAAACGAAAAAACTCTCGTTTTCTGTGCAAGTCAACCTCATGCAGCTTATGTACGAGATATCATAAATCAAGTAAAAACGGTGACAACAAATCCTGATTATTGTGTCAGAGTAACAGCAGATGACGGGAAAAAGGGCGAGGAATTTTTAAGGAAATTCCAAGATAATGATAAAACTATCCCTACAATTCTTACAACATCTCAAAAGCTCTCAACAGGTGTTGATGCTCTGAATGTAAGAAACATTGTGCTTATGCGTCCGGTCAACTCTATGATTGAATTTAAACAAATAATCGGACGTGGAACAAGATTATATGAAGGGAAAGCATATTTTACCATCTATGATTTTGTAGGGGCAAGTGCAAACTTTAAAGATCCTGAATGGGATGGTGAACCTGAACCACCGATATGGGTTGAAAAACATCCGCCAAGAATTAAGGAAAAAGAGAAAGAAAAACAAAAGGTTGACCCGATTGAAGAAGATGAAAGTAAAAAAATAACAACAATAAAATTAGGAAAAGGAAGAAGTATCCCTGTCCCTGCAACAAGAACATCGTTCTGGGATGCAAGCGGAAAACCTATTTCAGCAAAAGAATTTATCGAAAAGTTATTTAAAACTTTACCAAATTTCTTTAAAACCGAAGATGAACTCAGAGAAATTTGGTCGAAACCTGAAACAAGGAAACAACTGCTTGAAAAACTTAAAAATTGTGGGTACAGCATAAAGAACTTTGATAAAATAAAAGAGATTATAAATGCACCGAATAGCGATATATTTGATGTTTTGACTTATATAGCATATTCTGAAGATATGATAACCCGTCAACAAAGGGTTGATAATAACAAAGTCTTGATTTTTAATAATATCCAATCAAGACAACACGCATTTATTGATTTTGTTCTAAAACAATATGTAAAAAATGGAGTTACGGAACTTGATGATGCAAGAATAGGAGCTTTGATAAATCTGAAATACGGCTCTCCTGCAAACGCAATTCAAGAACTCGGCAATATTACGGATATCAGATCCGCATTTTGTGATTTTCAAAAATATTTGTATAATAAATAACTTTTAAGTTTTATTTTATCTTTGATTCAATCTTGTCTAAGATACCGTTGAAGATATCGGAATTGTATTTTGAAATAATCTTACGGGTATCGTCGAGGAGTTCTTGAGCTTTAGCCTTTGCCTTATCAAGCCCGTAAAGCGTTACATAAGTCAACTTGCCCTCTTCCGCATCTTTACCCAAGGTTTTTCCGAGCTCTTCAAAGGTAGAAGTGACATCCATAATATCGTCATAAATTTGGAATGCAAGCCCGAATTTTTGCCCGAAAGTTTCCATTTCTGCTATCTGTTCATCCGTTGCACCCGCTATGATTGCGCCTGCTTTCAAGGCTAATTTGAACAAAGCTGCAGTCTTATTTGTATGGATATAATAAAGAGTTTCATCCTTAGTTTTGCCCTCAAGCATTTCTTTGCCGTCAATGTTTTCCCATACTGCACCTTCTGATTTGATATCTGCAACTTGTCCGCCTATAAGCTGATAAGCACCCGCTGCCGATACAAAAGTATGCAATACTTTTAGCACTGTTTCCGCAGATAAATTTTTGGATTGCTCAATAATGGTTTGCGGAGCGTAACTCAAAAGAGCGTCACCCGCGAGAACAGCTATAGCCTCGCCGAAAACCTTATGATTTGACGGGTTCCCTCGTCTAAAATTGTCGTTATCCATGCAAGGTAAATCATCATGAATAAGGCTCTGCGCGTGAAGCATCTCTATCGCACACGCGGTAGGAAGTGCGTCTTCTACGTTTCCGCCGAATACTCTGCAAGCCTCCATACACATAACAGGTCTTAATCTTTTCCCCGGAAGGGTTACAGTGTATTTCATAGATTTGAATATGCTCTCAGGATATTCAATCTTTAAGTATTCGTCCAATTTTTTGTCTACAAGTTCAATATATTTATTCATCGTCATTTTCCAATTCCTTATATAAATTCTGTTTTAATGTTCGCCTTGAGCCTAAACGCTTATTAGCACTGATTTTCACGGCTGTTTTATTATGAGTGTGTTTGAAGCGGGATTCGGTTTTATTACCCTGATATTTGAGTTTTTCTTTGTATTCCTTTGCCTCATTCACGAACTCAAGATAGCTGTTATACCTTTCGGGCGAGATTATGTTATCTCTGTCCGTTACAATTTTACAACCGTCCTCTCTTATATGCAAACAGTCCTGATATTTGCAGGTCCCGATATACGGTCTTAATTCTCTGAACAGCCTTGCGACATCCGTCGGCAAAAGAAAATCAAATTTTAAATTTGAAAACCCCGGAGTATCAATGATATTGATATCGTCGGCAACTTTCATAATCTCGCAATGTCTTGTCGTATGTGTTCCTCTTTGGGTTTTGTCACTCACTTTTTTTGTACGCAAGTCAAAATCAGGGTTAAGCGAATTTATAAGGCTCGATTTCCCGACACCTGACTGTCCGCAAAGTACGGTAGTTTTGCCGTGCAATAATTCCTGAAAATCATCAAGTTCAAAATCTTCAAGAGCCGAGGTAAACAAAATATCATAACCCAAAGGCTCATAAATAGAGAAAACTTTTTCTATCAGTGTATCATCCGAAGACAAGTCGTTTTTATTGAAACAGAGTTTTATATCCAAACCGTAATATTCGGCAAATGAAATATATCTGTCCAATTGTGAAAAACTCAAATCAGGCTCTTTCACGGCTGATACAATAATCACCTGATCTATGTTAGAGACTGCAGGGCGCGGAATAAAGTTTTTTCTCGGCAATATTTTGGTAATATATCCGTTTTCAAACTCGACATAATCGCCCACTAAAATCTTTTGAGCCTGCTTTTTTAAGACCTCTCTAATCTTGCATTCATAAATTTGATTATTGAAGTTGATATAATAAAAATCCGAATGTATTTTAAAAACTTGTCCTTGCACGTGTACATAATAGCGAAAAAATGGGGGCTTGTCCAATGGTAAGAGTTTATAAAGACATTATAAAATTTATTCTTACAACACATCTTTATTTTTGTAATTGTTATCGCTCCCCCTCACCCTGTTTTCTAATATTTTAAAGTTATCACTTTAAAACATAAGAAAACAGACCTCTCCCGCAGACGGGAGCGAGGTTTAAGATTTTGCTGTCGCAAAATCTTTACCGTTGCTTATGCAACGGTTGTAACCCTCGCCACTTGGGGGGAGAGGGTTGAGTCATCTTGAGCGTTTACCGTTGAATTATAACTAAACCTATCATATAAAAGCGAAGGATCTCAGTTAGAAATTCGGGTGAGGGGG
>DLEF01000011.1:15216-24716 GCA_002481545.1 Cyanobacteria bacterium UBA7753
TATGCATTATGCATTATGAATTACGTATTATTACTCACCTTGCGGAATTTCAACAATAAAGGTTGAACCGTTGTTGACTTCACTTTTTACGGATATTTTCCCGCCGTGAAGTTCCGTGAGTTCTTTTGTAATAGTTAAGCCCAATCCCGTGGAGCTTTCTTTTTTCGCATAGGCACTATCAAGCTGTACAAATTTCGCAAATATTTTACCCTGATATTTTTCATCAATCCCAATCCCGTTGTCGTGAACAGACATTGTAAACCCTTTTTTATCGCGGGTTAGCGCAATTACGACTTCATCATTTTCAGGGCTGAATTTGATCGCATTATTAACAAGGTTATACAATATTTGTTGCAGTTTTTGATAGTCCGCACAGACTTCAAAATCTTCCTCGCAATCAATAATGATGCGGATATGTTTCTTTGCCGCAAGCGGTTTCAAGATATTTGCAACCTCTACGGCAGCATTTCTAATCGTAAAGTTTGACGGAACAAGCTTAACAGCCTTAGCCTCTATCTTTGATATATCAAGTATCTCGTTTATCATCCCTAAAAGGTGTGTGCCTGACGCCCTAATATCATCAATATATTCTTTTTGTTTTCCGTTTAAATCTCCGAATTTTCCGTCCGCTAATATCTCGGAAAACCCTAATATGGCATTCAAAGGAGTCCGCAGTTCATGCGACACATTTGCCAAAAACTCAGTTTTAACCTTATCAGCCTCAACGATTTTTTCGTTCTGCTCCTTAATTATTTTATATGCGTTATTTTTTTCAATAAGTCCGTCTTTGAGAGCCTTTAACTGTATTTTGAAAACATTTGAAAGTTCTACATCCTTAATAACATAAGATATTATTGAAGAACAAGTTTTCAAAGGAGGCAAATCCTCCTCTGTATAAGCATTGGTAGCTTTATTTCCGAGCATTAAAAATCCGTAAACCGTCTCCCCAACAATGAGTTTAGACAAAATATAAGATTTTACGCCTATAAACCCAAATGATTTTATGATTGAAGAATTGTTATCAAGTACAAAACCTTTATCGGAATACAATTCCGACATATCGGATTTCGTCATTTTATACACGGTGTCAATCAAATCTCTGTTGGTATAACTGTATTTCAGCTGTACGGATTCAGGATTAAGATAAAAAATAAAAGCTCCGTCAAACTCAAAAATTTCTTTGAGTTTTTCAAAAATATTATCGCCCGATTTATCTTTACTCAAATTTATCTTAAAGAAATTCGGTAAAAACTCTAATAATTCTTTGCTCTCTAACTTAACCATACTTAGATAATAACAATTTTTAAACTAAAATTTCAAGTTTTTAACAAAACTTTTGGACTTTTTGGCGTTGCTCTGCTATTATGATAGAAAATAAGGAGCGGAGTATGAATCATATAGCGCATATATTTTCAACATATAATATAGATTTGTTTTTAAGAGTATTCTCGGCAATATGTTTGGGCTTCATAATCGGGTTTGAGCGTGAAATCACAAACAAATACGCAGGGTTAAGAACGCATATCCTTGTATGCTTAGGAGCTTGTGTATTTACGATAATTTCAATTTACGGATTTCCTGAACTTGTAAATTGGCAAATATCAGGCTATAACCCTACAGGCGTCAGAGATACGGCACGTGTAGCGGCACAGGTTGTAACAGGTATCGGTTTTATCGGTGCAGGTACGGTATTGCGTAACGGGCCTACGGTCTTTGGGCTCACAACAGCCGCAACACTGTTTATGGCTGCAAGTATCGGTATGGCTTGCGGTGCCGGAATGTACGGGCTCGCAGTTGTCGCAACAATTCTGTCCGTCGCCGTCCTCACCCTTATCAGAGTGTTTGAAAGACAGGTCTTAAACAGATGTGTAAAAAATATCAGACGTTTAAAAATCAATCTTCATTGCCATAACGAAAACATTGATTCAATCAGAGATTATATGGTCGCTAATTTCAAGACTGTTGATGCTCTCAAGATGCACAAACTTCTTGAAAATCCGAGTATGACCAAATTTTCAATGATTGTAGAGATTATGTCAAACCGTCCTATCCAATATATTTATGACAAATTGGAACACCTGAAAGGCATTGAATCAATCGCAATTGATACGGTCAACGAAAAATAATAATTAGAGCATAAATATTGGTGCGGTGGTGACCGCACCCTACTTAAATAATTTCAATTAAAACCCTTAGTCCTCACAAATACCCGAGTGGGTAATTTATTTTTGGTCTTCTCAATTTAATACTAATAATGAAGAAAATAAATAAAGAGGATTAAAATGAACACTGTTGTATATACCGCACCCGTTGTTAAAATGGAACAATTAAAAGATATTTTTATAGAGTTAACCGCAAAAAATTGTAACATCAGGTGCAGAGAATGTTATATCAAATTTCCGTACACTAAAAACATCAAAGATTTTATAAAAATCGATGTCATAAAAAAGATGCTAACGGAACTGCAAGAAGAAGAAATCAGATGTATTTATCTTACAGGAGCGGAGCCTATGACACACCCTGATTTTAATTCTATCTTGCGATTATGCCTAAAAAAGAGCAATGTTTGCATTATGACAAACGCAAGCTTTATCAACGAAAAGAAAGCCAGATTCTTAAAGAACGTAGAGCGCGAAGGCTTCAACCGAATATTTTTTAAACTCTCTTTTGCACACTATGATGAAATGAAAAACGATGCGGTGCGCTCAAGAGGAGCATATCGCCAAAATATTTATGCACTAAAATGTTTGGATAAATACGAATTTATAAATATTCTGTCTGTTGCAAATTATTACAAAGAACCGCACTCACTAATAGTTGAACAATTCACGGAAAAGCTCGAAAGCTGGGGAATAGAAAACGCCATAATCCAAGTGAGCGAATGGGTAAACGATACAATGCCCGAGGACAGAATGGACACGGACACCCCGACAGACTGCAAAACAAGCAGAACACTCACGGCAAACGGAGTATTTTCATGTCCGTTCCTCGCAAACGATTACAGAGGCAGATGCGGTTCGGATTTTTCCGACTATTCCGACACCGTAAGATTGGAAACAAACTTTTGTGCAACCTGCATAAGAAATAAAGACAAAATGTTCAGTGTCGATATTGATTGGGAATAAAGATTATTAGTCATCATTTTTTACATAAGTATTATACAGAGCAACCCAAAATCTCGGACGAAACAGGAATAACGGACGGTATTTTATATACCCGAAAAATGATGCGATTTTGTTCTGTCTTCCCCAGTAATCTTTTTCACCGGCAGGGATTTTCCAAGGGGTTAATTCAAGATACTTAAAATAATAATCTTTATGGTAACTGAACGAGCCAAAATGCCAAGGTTTTCGCTTTGATACAAAATGTATAATATACGGATGATGTGTATAACTGGAGCGGTTTACGAAATTACTGGATTGCACATTCCAACGTTTATTCAAGAGTTTTATTTTACCTTTTAAAACTTCGTTTATTATCTCTTGGTCACCGAGTTTTATGGTGTTAATATTTTGCTTCGTCCACTCTAAAAATTGCGACTCAATATTTTGCTCACGAATCGTTTTTAAATCCATAACCAACATGCCTGCGTTCACATAATCGGGATTTTTTCTGACTTTTCTCTTATCTATATCAGAGACTCCACCTATAGCTAAACCGTCAAGGTCAGAATTGAATAAATCTTTTAAGCTTTTATTTACGACAACATCACAATCCAGATAAATAACTCTGTCAACATTTGGTAATAGCTCGGACAGTTTTAATCTGTAAAAAGTGGCAAGCGAAATATACTTGTTTGTTGAAACTTTGGCATAATCATCAAACATTGAATTGTTTATTCCAACAAAATTTATTTTGCAATCTTTTATTGATTTTAGAGAATTTATTTTATCTTTATTCTCTTGAGTAATTCCTCCGTCAAGAACATAGACACAAATATTATCGTCAGATTTTGCATTATCCAATATTGATGCTATTACAACACCCGCATATTTACTGTAATTGTCATCACATGCCAGACAAACATTTATATTATCCATTAGCGCTCCCAAAATTCTTATTGCCTTCATTATTATATCATAAAGTTATATAATTTCTGATATTTTAAGCGACATTACACTAATATTAAAGTTAGTAATAACACACAAAACAGAGATTTCATTTAATTACGTAGAAATGTAAAGTATGATTATTAATTTGATTATTTTTGCTTGCATTACGTTTTGTGGCATGATACTATATAGGTGCTCCAAGGCAAATGTTAGGCTTACCTAATATTTTTCAGATAACACATTAAAAAACCAAAGTGCACAAATAGACAAGAGAAGGATTTTATTATGAGTATTAACGCAATAAACAATGCAGATCCGTATACTGCATACAGAAACAAAATTTTAACAGTTGCAGGAGTAGGAGCTGTAGCAGGTGGTGCTGTTGCAGCATCAGGAAAACGTTATTTATACGACGGTGCTCCGTCAGATACTTTTGTAAAAAAAGTAAGCAAAAAACTCAGAAAAGAAATGACTCCGGAGGAAACTAAAGAGGCTAAAAAAATAAATAAATTTTTAGCAAAAGCTACAGATCCTCAAACGGATTTAGAGACTCTTAAACCGATGATTAAAGACAGCAAGGAATTATCAGATGCAATAAAGAGTACTCCTGATGAGGCGGTTGATAAGGCAATCAACAGAGTATATTCTCAACCTAAAGCTAAAGTAAGACAAGATTTACTGAGTCTTCAACAAAAAACAAAAAGCGATAAAATCGCAAGTACAAATACAGCTTTAAAATTATTAAATGATAATTTTGATGCAAGCACTAAAAAACTTGTAAAAAATGAAAACACTTCCGATAAAGTATTCGGAATGATGAAGAAAACAGCGAAGAATATACAGGTTAAATCCGTTGCGGCACTCGCAGCTACTGCAGGAGTGATTGCAGGGGCATTATGTATGGTTGCAACAGATGTACCGAATGTAGCTAACAAGTAATTAAATATTCAATAATATAAAAAAACCGCCTTATCAAAATTGGGCGGTTTTTTTATTGATAAAGCAGCTCATAAGCCGTGTTCTGTTCCAAGGTAATCATCTGTCTGGGGTTATGATTACTCACAACCGCAAGCGATTTGTCCGAAGTGGGCGAACAGCCTTTGTAACCTTCGATTTAATCTTGCATTCGGGCAGGGTTTACCTGACTGATATTTCTCAATATCATCGGTGAAGCTCTTAACTCACCGTTGCACCATCGCCTGTGAACCTAAGTTCCATCGGCAGTCTACATTTCTGTGGCACTGTCCACCGGCTCACGCCGTCCGGAGTTTCTCCGGTGCCCCGTTCTTGAATGCACGGACTTTCCTCACTTATATCAAGTATAAGCGCGATTACCCGACTGCTTTATCATACACATTATAACATAATTTTAAGATTATTACTGAAAAAGTTGGGTTCAACTATTGTCGGCATAGTAATGCCGACCTACATATAGGAACTTATATAATGTGCAATGTAATTATTTAGGTCAGATTTACCAATCCGATAAAAATGTTATTTTTATGTAATTGTAGGTCGGCATTACCATGCCGACAAATTACTAATAAAAGAAGCATCCACAAAGTGGTAATTACGCATTACGAATTACTAATTATATTTACCCCTGCCTTAGTATCTTAGTATCTTTTACAAAATTACATAATCATTAATAATTCTCTGATAACCTTTGTTGCAACAGCCGTCGAACATCCCGATGCATCATAATCAGGTGCAAGTTCTACAACATCAGCACCTACAATATCAAAATCTTTGATATATTTAAACCAACCCATAAGGTCATTAAAGCTAAATCCGCCACTTTCAGGCGTTCCCGTACCGCTCATAACCGAAGGATCCAATACATCCAAATCAACCGTAACAAAAACTTTTTTATCCTTTAATCCGTCTAATTCAGAATAGTTTTTACATAAAGTTTTATTTACCCCCATGAAATCCCATTCTTCTTTGAGTCCCGAGCGGATTCCTACCTGCTTTAAATTCTTCGGATTCACAAACTTTGTACACAACCTTATTACAGCTGAATGAGAGAGTTCCTCGCCTAAATATTCTTCTCTCAAATCCGTATGCGCATCAAAATGAATAATAGCCAAATCATCACCATAGAATTTAGACACAGCCTCAATCTCAGGATATGTAACAAGGTGTTCTCCGCCTATTCCGAAAACACGCTTGCCGTCTTTATAGATTTGCTCGGTATTCTTCTCTATTAATTCAAGTGAACCTTTTGTGTTCCCGAGCGGAAACTCCAAATCTCCGACATCGTGGAAGTTGCAATCCTCTAATTCCTTATTAAAGTACGGAGAATATTCCTCAAGCCCCCAACTTGCAAGCCTAATCTGCTCCGGTGCAAAGCGTGAACCCGGTCTGTAAGATACGGTTCCGTCAAACGGCAACCCCATCATAACAATATCAGAGCTATCATAATCAGGGTTCTGCCCCATCCAATTTCTGTCTAAAAACGGTCCTTCTAACATATAATTCTCCTTGTGTTTGGTGCAAAAAATTGCACCCTACAAATTTTATTATACAAAAGAGTTGCGGTTTTTCAAAATGGTTTTATCAGGGTGAAATGTTTATAAACTTATTTCTTAGTGCCTTAGTATCTTTTACCATCATTATTTATCATTTTCCTCTTATTTTAAAAACAAAGATTTGTATTCAGAATTAAACGGGTTCAAGATTACCAAAATCGGAATGCGGATTTTCCGATATGATATTTTTCGGCTCATATTATTTTAAACATGAAAAATGTGGAGAAAATTATGAGTATAAAAATAATCTTGGTAGAAGACCAAAAACTTATGCGTATAGGGTTGAGGTCACTGTTTGAGGAATATCCCGAAATGGAGATTATCGCAGAGGCGGACACAGGCAAAGAAGCGATTGAAAAGACGAGACTTTTAAAACCTGACATTGTGCTTATGGACATAGGGTTGCCCGATATGACGGGGATAAGCGCAACGCAAAAGATACTTGAAGAAACGAACTTTGATACAAAGGTCATAATGCTGACTTCGCATATATCGGAGGAGGAAATCCAAGAATCGCTAAAGGCGGGCGCAAACGGATATGTTCTGAAAGATATCAACACGGAATATTTAATGGTAATCATAAAGACGGTGAAACTCGGCGCTATGTGGATAGATCCGAAGGTTGTGCCGTTCGTAAAAGACAGAAACTCGGGCATAATTCCTTCGCGTCAGCTATCGCGTGCAAAATTCAGAGAATCTCACGCAAACCTGACCAAGCGTGAATATGAGGTATTAAAACTCGTGGTAGACGGTCAGACTAACAGCGAGATAGCTAAAACTTTGACCATTAGCGAACATACGGCAAAAGCTCACGTATGCAATATTATCCAAAAACTCCTTGTGGATGACAGAACGCAAGCTGCCGTAAAAGCATTGAAAGAAGGGCTTGTTTGATTATATTGCACTGCATTTATCCCGATTGAGCCAGCCCATGCCTGCATTCTCTGTGTTCAATTAATATTTGTAACAAAGATTAAGCATAAATCCTCTGTTTTTGGTATAATTTATAGGCATAGGAGTTTATTATGGGTCAGGTTATAAGCAGAAAGAGCGTAGCAGACTTTGTAGAAAAGTTACATAAAGCAGGAAAAACAGTCGTTGTAACAAACGGGTGCTTTGATATCTTGCACGTGGGACACGTCAGATACTTACAAAAATCAAAATCTTTTGCGGATTATCTGTTTGTTCTTCTCAATTCCGACAGCTCCGTCAGAAGAATAAAGGGTGAAGGTCGCCCCGTAAACAACGAAAATGACAGAGCGGAAATCTTATCGGCTCTTAGTTGTGTTGATTTTGTCGTAATCTTTGACGAGGACAGCCCTGCAGAATTGATAGATGAGATGAAACCTGATGTTTACACAAAAGGTGCCGACTACACAATGGAAACGCTCCCTGAACGTGATATTATGATAAAGAATAATATAAAAGTCGAGTTTATAGACTTCGTAGAGGGGAAATCCACAACAAACATAATAAACAAGATAGAAAACAGCTAAGGTTTTCAAAAAGAGAGTTTTAAAGAAACAAAATATATATAAGGAGTTTAATATGAAAGTGTTTACGCTGGAACAAATTGCAAAGATTACAAACGGGATGTTGACAAAGGTATCTAACGTGTCAATAAACAGAATTTCACCGCCACTGTTGGCTGATGAAAATACATTGGCATTGGCATTGGGTGAAGAAGAAATCGAAAACCTTGCCAAAAGTAAAGCAAAGGCTGCTTTGGTACCTTTGGGAGTTAACATCGACGGGTTATCAACAATAGAAGTTGAGAGACCTCGTTTAGCTATGATGAAATTAATCACACTGTTTTATGAAGAACCTCAAACAAACGAGGGCATTCATCCGACAGCAGTTATTCATCCGGATGCTAAAATCGGGCAAAATGTTTCAATCGGCGCTAACGTAGTTATCGCAAAAGATGCCGAAATCGGTGACAACACAAAGATTTTGGCTAACTGCTACATCGGAAACGGCGCAAAAATCGGCGCTGACTGTTTCTTCCATCCCGGAGTAAACGTAGGTGACAGAGTAGTTGTCGGAAACAAATGTATTTTCCATCACGGAGTTTCATTAGGCGCTGACGGGTTCAGCTTTGTAACCGAAAACCCTGATAACATCGAACGTGCAAGAAAAGAAGGCGGAGAAATCAAAGATACCGAGGCTGAACACGTTATATTCAAGATAGATTCAATCGGCTCAGTTGTAATCGGTAACAACGTAGAAATCGGTGCTAACTCAACGGTAGACAGAGGAACAATCGAAAACACCACTATCGGCGACAACACAAAAATCGATAACCTTGTTATGATTGCTCACAACTGTAAGATTGGCAGAGGCTGTATGATAGTATCACAAGTAGGTATCGCAGGCAGCTGTGTAATCGGAGACAGAGTAGTACTCGCAGGTCAGGCAGGATTGAGAGACCATATCCAAATCGGAGATGATTCAATCGTTGCTGCTAAAGCCGGTGTAACTAAGAGCTTCCCTCCGAAATCAATCGTTATCGGTGCTCCTGCTGTTCCGAGAAAAGAATTTATCAAACAGTTGAAGATAATGAAAGATGCAGGCGAATTAATCAAGAAATTCAAAAAATACGAACCGTTACTTTCATCCTTCGAACACGACCACGAAGAAGGCAACTAGGTGGGGGTAAATATAGGTTTTCGGCTTTTAGCCGAAAACTTGTAGGGTGCAATTCTTTGCACCGATGATAACCGTAAAAGTAGGGTGGGAAAACAAAACCTCTAAATTATAAAATAATTTGAACGGCTGTTCCCATCAGGAGAGCTTGAAACTATACGGACAAACCCTCACCCGAATTTCTAAGTTCGTAAACTCACTAAGAAATTCAACCCTCTCCCAGAGGTAGAGGGAGCAAAACTTAACAGAGTAGGGTGCGGTCACCACCGCA